>CAYTLH010000128.1:0-6924 GCA_964438525.1 uncultured Demequinaceae bacterium
GGCCGGCTATCCCGACCTCGTCGCGCCCACCACCTTCGCCGCAGCGATCGCCCAGAGGGCCGAGTTCCAGGTGGTCGTGGATCCTGAGGTGGGGGTGGACTTCTCCAAGGTCGTCCACGCGGAGGAGAGGTTCGTCCACCACCGCCCGATCGTTGCCGGAGACGTCATCGAGACCACCATCCACATCGACTCCATCACGCAGAGGGCCGGGGTCTCGATGGTCACGACCCGGGCCGAACTCGTCGATGTCGAGGGCTCTCCCGTGTCCACGGTCTTCTCCACGATCGCCGTCAGGGAGGATGCCTGATGGCCGCACCCCGCCCCGCGATCGCCGGCCTTGCCGTCGGGGACGTCGTCGCCGCTCGGGAGGTTCGCCTCACCCGGGACAGCCTCGTGCGGTACGCGGGAGCCTCAGGTGACTTCAACCCCATCCACTACAACGACACGTTCGCAACCTCGGTCGGCCTCCCCGGCGTCATCGCCCATGGCATGTTCACCATGGGACAGGCGGCATCGGTGGTCGAGGAATGGGCGGGAGCCGGCAACGTCGTCGACTATCAAGTTCGTTTCACCCGACCCATTCCCGTGCCCTTTCCCGGGGAGGCTATCGTCCAGGTGACGGCGAAGGTCGGAGCGCTGGACGAGGAATCGGGGACGGCTCGCGTCGACCTCGCCGTCGAGTTCGACGGGCAGAAGGTGCTAGCCAAGGCCCAGGCCGTCGTCGTCTGTCGGTGAGACGCTCCTACGCGGGAGCCTTGGCCGTGGTCGTCCCCAGGCGGATCTCCAGGGGCGAGTCAACCGGGGTCGGTGTCTCGCCATCGAGAAGAGCATGAACCTCGGTCGCCATCATCTCGCCCCTGAGAGTGGCATCCTGGATCACGGTCGTGAGTTCGTGGGGGGCGAGCCAGGCCAGATCGAGGCCATCGAATCCTGTGACGCTGAGGTCTTGGGGGACCTGGAGGTCGAGTTCCCGGGCAGCGAGGATGACCCCGGCGGCGAGAATGTCGGACTGGCAGACGAGGGCCGTCGGCTTGGAGGGGTGGGATAGGGCGAGGTGGCCGGCGGCAATCCCCTCCTCGACCAGGGAGGTACGGCATTCCACGATGACGCAGGGCTCGACCCCAGCCCTCTTGAAAGCCTTGAGCCGGTTGCGCGGGGGTGTCCACACAACCTCAGATATCTCGCTGGGATCGACGATCCTGGTCTCTCTCGGTACGTCGAATGACAAGGTGACGGTTCCGATGCGAGTGTGGCCCAGTTTGATCAGATGACGGATGAGGTCCGTAGTCGCCTTCTCGTCATCGATGGTGACGACCCCCCAACCCTTTGGGGCCGGCCCCTCCATGATGACGGAGGGAATGCCGCGTCTTCTGAGGATCTTCAGGCTGGGATCGTCGTGATCGCGGACCCTCATGACGATCGCGGCGTCCATGGGGGAGGTTTCGAGCAACGGGTGTTCGGTTTCAGCATCCATCGGCGCCGGAATGAGCAGAATCCCGAGCCCGAGATCTCCAAGAGACGTGATCGCCCCGTCGAGGACCTTCAGGGCGAAGGGGTCCCGAAAACTCTGACTGAGCTGTTCCGGAAGGACGAGCCCGACGATATGGGATCGCCCGGATCGGAGGGACTTCGCCACGGGGCTAGGGCCGGAATAGCCGAGTTCTGCGGCGGCCTTTTCGACCCGTTTCTTTGTGCCCGGGGTGATCGGTCCGCCTCCGGAGAAGGTCAGGGAGACGGTCGAAAGGGAGACGCCGGCCCGTGCCGCGACGTCCGCCATGGTCGGACGGCCCTTGTGACTCAATCGAGACCTCCGGAAATTGACGCTGAGGCCAGCGTAGCGGGAGAATCGGATCGCGGGGTCGAAACGTTGCGAACCTCACGCCCCGTCCCCAATCGCGACGACGTCAGCCCGTTCCTGAGTGACCAGGGGCGCGCCCAGAATGGGAAGAGACGATGGCTTCCAAGCCTCGATACCATCCGACCGATGCGCCGGACGCCGCTCGGGTCGCGCACGGGCGCGTCGGGGTTCTGATCCTCTTCCTGTCCATGGGAGTCATGCTGGCGACGTTGTTGTCGCGTTTCCCGACTCTCAGGGACGATCTCGGCGTCGACACCGGCGTCTTCGCCCTATTGCTGATGTCCGGCGCTGGTGGGGCTTTCATCGCCCTGCTCCTGACCGGGTGGGCTGCGGCTCGCTTCGGCACGCGATCCGTTCTCTTGTGGGCAACCCTCGCCCACACCGCGACCTTCATCGTCATCGCCTATTCCTCATTTGTCGGATCCCCCCGCCTATTCATGCTCGCCAACTTCTTCATGAGCTTCAGTTTCGCCTTTACAAACGTCGCGATGAATGCGGAGGCCGCGGCCGTCGAACGACACCACGGACGCAAGATCATGCCCCAGTTTCACGCGGCCTTCTCGGTCGGGATGGCCGTCGGGTTGGCCATTGGCTACTTCTTCTCCCACTTCGAAGTCGAGGTGCTCTGGCACTTCACCATCGTCGTCCTGATCTTTGCGATCGTCCGGCTAGCCGTTATCCCCATGTCCGCCATCGACGGGCGACCGGTCGAGGGGGAGGGGGTTGCCCTCGGCGGCCCTTTCGCTACAGCCAAGGCGGAGTATCGAGATTCCCGCGTCCTCATGATCGGGGCGATCGTGTTTGCCGCCGCCGTGACGGAGAACGCCGCGGCCCAGTGGGTGGCGATCGCTGGGGTCGATGACTTCGAAAAGCGCGAGAGCATCGGCGACGCCATGTATTGGGTATTCGTCGTATCCATGGTGATCGTCCGATCGTTGGGTGGACATCTGCTCGACCGGTTCGGCAGGGTCGTGATGCTCCGAGCCTCGGCCCTGGTTACCATCGGAGGTTTGCTCCTCTTCGCCTTTACCCCGGTGTTCTGGCTCGCTCCTGTCGCGCTCGTGTTTTGGGGCATGGGGGCCGCCCTCGGAATCCCGATCGGATTCTCCGCCGCGGCCGACGAACCCAAGCGCGCCGCCGCCCGGGTGGCCGCGGTGTCGTCGTTCGCCACCGTCGCCGGGATCGCCATCCCCCCCCTCATCGGTAACCTCGCAGAGGTGATCACCACTCGCCGTGCCCTTCTTGTCGTGATCGTCGGGTGTCTCGTCACCCTCGCGCTCGCCAAAGCCGTCCGTCGGGACGAGAAGATGTTCGTCAGACTCCGCCGCCGCCTCGGATGGACCCGGCTTGGGGAACCCGAGGTCGCGGTGTCCGTCGCCCCGACCGACACCGGCACTACCCTGGTGTGATGCGGCCTCCTACGACCTTCGCCGACCTGACGACCCTTCGGGTTGGCGGGAAGGCGGGCGTCCTGCTGGACGCCGCGACCGAGGACGAGATCGTCGATGCCGTCCGAGGGGCGGACGACCTGGGGGCGTCCCTCTTGGTCCTCGGCGGGGGATCGAACGTCGTCGTCTCCGATGAGGGGTTTCCCGGAGCCGTCGTTCGCGACGGCCGGGCGACCATCACGGCGGGTTCGGGTTCGGGCAATGAGGTGAGCGTGACGGTCACCGCGGGGACGCCTTGGGACGAGGTCGTCGCGCGGGCGGTGGACGAGGGATGGGTCGGAGTAGAGGCGATGTCGGGAATACCCGGATCGGCGGGTGCGACCCCCGTTCAGAACGTGGGCGCTTACGGGCAGGAGGTCTCGGAGGCCATCGCCTCCGTCAAGGTGTGGGACCGGTCCGGTGGCGAGACTCGCTCCTTGTCTCGGGACGAGTGCGGCTTCGCCTATCGGGACTCCCTCCTCAAGCGATCGATGCGAGGGGAAGCGGGGGATGGGCGGCGGTGGCAGCCGACTCCCCGATTCGTTGTCCTCGAGGTCGTGTTTCGGCTCGAGAAGGGGCCTGTGTCCACACCGATCGCGTATGCCGAACTGGCGAAATCCCTCGGGGTCTCCGTAGGAAGGCGGGTGCCGCTCGCCGAGGTTCGGGAGGCGGTGCTGGCCCTCCGGCGGGCCAAGGGGATGCTCCTCGACTCCAAGGACCACGACACGTGGAGCGTCGGTTCGTTCTTCACCAACCCCATCCTGACGGCCGATGAGGCCAGTCGGCTCCCCGAGGAGGCCCCCCGCTATCCCGTGGAGGGAGGGGAGACGGGCGGATCCGTCAAGACGAGCGCCGCCTGGCTCATCAAGAGGGCCGGCTTCGGCCGCGGCTTCGCCCTCACCCTCGACGCGCCCGTGTCGCTGTCGACCAAGCACACCTTGGCCGTGACCAACCGAGGCGGGGCGACCGCCGCGGACGTCCTTGGACTAGCCAGGCACATCCGCGACGGTGTCCGTGAGGCCTTCGGCATAACCCTCGAACCGGAACCGGTCTTCGTCGGGTTGTCGCTCTAGGCCTCCTTGGCCGGTTGAGTCCTATTCCGTCGTCACGGCCTGCAGGATGTCCACCTTGGAGGCCCGAGCCGCGGGCGCGATCGCGGCGATGATCCCGGCGATGATGGCCATGAGGATGTAGATCCCCAGCCACTTGTATGGCACGACCGGCGTTCCGAATCCGAAGGACTCCAGCGAATCGATGATCGCCGCCCCCAGTCCGACGCCGAGGATGCTTCCGACGACCGCGCCGAAGACGGCGATGATGACGGACTCGAGGGTGATCATGCGCCATACGGAGCCACGGCGGAGGCCCACGGCTCGGAGAAGCCCGATCTCCCTCGTCCTCTCCGTCACCGACAGGGACATGGTGTTCGCCACACCCAAGATGGCGATGACCAGCGCCGCGGAGAGCAGCAGCGTGATCATGAGAAGAAGCGAGTCGATGAAGGTGTTCAACTCCTGGATGATCTCGCTTTCCTGCTGGACGAGGAGGAGGGGGAAATCCTCGAGCCGCTCGGCGATCGCGGCCTGAACCTCGTCGACATCGGCCCCGGGCTCGACCCCGATGAGGACCATGTAGTTGATGGCTTGGCTGTCGAGCAGCTCGGCCGTCTCCCAGGTGACGCCGAGGCTGATGTCGCCCTCGCGTGTGTACCGACCGACTACGTCAAGGTCGAGCGTGGCGTCGTTGCCGACGACAGTGATGGTGTCGCCGACGGAATATCCCTCGTCCTCGAGGGTCGGCGTGATGACGGTCTCAAGGAATCCGATCTCCGAGGGGGGCGGGTCCGTGGGGGAGTTCCACAGGTCGCCGATGACGTCGGGGTCGACGATGCCGACGAAGACGTCGTCCCCGTCCAGTTCCGCGAATGTGATGCCGATCGACGTGATCTGCTCGACGCCGGGGGTGTTTTCGATGATCGTCTGGGCGGTTGGGCTGACGTTGACGAAGCTGGTCGAGGTCATGCCCCCGGATACGTAGAGCTCCGCTGAGTATTCGCCCTCGATTTGGGAGCGGGCCACGGCCTTGATCGTTTCGGTGAAGGTGGCGACGAGCGACAGGAGAAGGACCCCGATCATGAGGGCGGAGGCGGTGACGCCCGCGCGCCGGGGTTCGCGTTCGATGTTCCCCGCGGCCAGACGTCCGTTGACGCTGAACAGGCGGCCGAGCAGGCTCCGCGATGCCCGGGCCATGGTCACCAGCACCTGGGCCGAGAGGAGCGAGACGCCGATGACCAGGGCGGCGGAGGCGGCCCCAACCCAAATCCCGGGTTGGGAGATGCTCGTGTACAGGCTGGTCGAGATTACAGCGATCGAGGCCCCAATGAGGGACACGGCGATGACGTTACGGGTCCTGAGGGGCTTACGGGAGTGGGTGCCGGCCTCGCGAAGGGCTTCCATGGGAGATATCTGCGAGGCGTGGACCGCCGGCAGGAAGGCGGAGACCAGGGTGACGAGAAGGCCGACCGCCACACCCCAGACGATCGCGTCGAGCGGCAGTCCCGGGGTGGGGAAGTTGAGACCGGGATCCGCCGCCGAGCTCCCGGCGATCAGAAGGAGGGCAAGGAGGTAGCCCACGCCGATGCCGATGATCGAGGCGCCGACGGCGACGATGAGGGCCTCGATGAGGATCTGTCCACGGACCTGGGAGCCCCTCGCCCCGAGGGCGCGGACGAGGCCGATCTCCCGGGTGCGTTGGGTGACGATGATGCGGAAGGTGTTCGCGATGATGAACGAGCCCACGAACACGGCGATGAGGGCGAAGACGAGGGTGAAGATGTCCACCCACCTCAGAAGGTCGTGGAATTCCTCCTTGAACTGCTCGAGGAGAACCTGGTTGGACATCGCGACGATCCCCTCCGGGAGGACGTCCCGAATCGCTTCGACAACCTCGTCCACATCGGCTCCTTCGTCGACGACGAGGGCGATGTCGTTGAATTGGCCCTCGGCGTCCATGAGCTCCTGCATGTCCTCTAGGGTCAGGTGCACCATGGTGGCCGAACTGAGGTCGTTTGAGGCCCCGAACTGGGATGCCCCGACGATGGTGTATCGGGCGATTCCGTCGTCCGTGGCGACCAGAAGGGTGTCCCCTATTTCGTACCCGAAGCGTTCAAGACCGTAGTAGTCCACCACGGCCTCTCCCGGGTACATGGGGGCGCGTCCCTGCACGATCGTCGTCAACCGAAGATCGGTGTTGTCGTCCCAGGTGAATAGGAAGTTGGGTGCGCCGGTTTGAACCGGGACTTCTCCCTCGGGTGTGAGGATGACGGCCAGATCCCAGAGGGCCCCAGAGCCGTAAGCCACCCCGTCGATGGCTAGGGCATCGTCGAGCACGGTGTCCGGGAACGTTGAGGCATTGAGGGCCATGATGCCGAGGGCGTCTTCGTCGGCCACGGTGATATCCGCCCCGGAGTAGGACTCCTCCATCATCTCGATGAATTGGCGGTCGATGGAGCTGGTGAAGGTGTGGACCGAGGAGACGAAGGCGACGCCGAGGACGACGGCGACGGTGGTGAGGATGAGTCGTTTGGGGTTGTGTTTGACGGCTTTGAAGGCGAGTCGAAGCATTAGTGGCCCAGTTTCT
>CAYTLH010000129.1:0-5361 GCA_964438525.1 uncultured Demequinaceae bacterium
GGACCCGGCCTCCTCCTCGTGCGTGGCCGCGACCTCGTCGGGGTGGGCTTTCCTATCCCTTCGGATGAGCTCCAGCCCCATACGCCTCACGACCGCGAAGACGTAGGCACAGAAGGAGAGGTCGGGCCCCCCACCCTCCTCAAGGGCCTTGAGCACCCTTGGGAAAGACTCGGAGACGATGTCGTCGATATCGTCCGGAATCGGCGAGCATTTTACAGCCACGTGAGAGGCCGCTGCCTTGTGGCGTTCGAATGGGGCCCAAGGGCGGTTTCTTCTCCACCACGGACGGCGGCGATCGGTTCCGTATCACTGGAGTTCGTCATCCAGAGGCCCATCGAGGCTTCCCCGATGGCCTGATCCTCTCCTTCGCGGGATTCCCGTCTTCCGTAGTGATCTGGGCGGCACGGCAGATACAAGCGGTCGGGTGCCCGGTTCATCACATCCCCGGTGGAATGGAGACACAGGCCAAACCTCGCGACACCGCGCACCCTCGATTCAGGGCCAGAGAGGCTCAAGTATCGCGACGACGGCCTACGCCGCAGAGCCCGGGTGCGAACCGCACCCGGGCTTTCTCACGGCGATCTGCGGATCAAGCGGACTCGACCTGGATTCTGCGGGGTTTGGCCGATTCGGCCTTCGGGACGGTGATCGTCAGCAGTCCGTCCTTGTAGCCGGCCGAGACCTTGTCGGGGTCCACCCGGTCGGGGAGCCTCACGGCGCGGTGGAAGCGACCGAATTGCCGCTCGATGCGGCGAAAGCCTTCGGCCTCTTTTTCCGAGTAGAAGTCCCGGCTTCCGGCGATGGTCAGGACGTTCTCCTCGATGGAGACGTCGACCTCGTCCGGTTTCACGCCCGGGATTTCGATGTGAAGGGTGAACTCGTTATCCGTCTCCTCGACGTCCAAAGCGGGGCTGAACGCCCCGGCGAGACTCGCGTCGACATCCCCGAAGACCTGGCGGACCATCCGCTGGAAGTCATTCTGGAGAGACGCCGTCTCGCCCGCGGTATCGAAGCGTCGGCTCATATCGCGTGCCATTTGGGGTTCCTCCTTTTCGTTATTCGATTCGTGAGACGGAACGCCCGTCTCGGTGGTGGGGCGGACGCAGGTGGGGGGCCGAGGCTCCCATCCTTTGCCGTCCGCTCGGCACAATTATCCCTCTCCGGTCGCCCGAAATCAAGAAACTTGAGCCTAGTGCGCTCAACTTTTCGTTCAGGGCGAACGTCGGGGGGACATGGTGGAATGGATCCGTGATCGACCCAACCGCCGGCGACGCCCGGGCGCGACACGCCGACCTCGTCCAGCAGATCGAAGCCCATCGAGCCGCGTACTACGAACGCGACCAGCCCCTCGTCGCCGACGCCGAATACGACGCCCTCGAAAGGGAGCTCAAAGAGCTCGAGGCCCTCCATCCCGAACTTGCCGATCCCGAGAGCCCCAGCCGGACGGTCGGCGGGGCCGTGGCCGTGGGGTTCGCGTCCGTCCGGCACCGGGAACGGATGATGAGCCTCGACAACGCCTTTTGCCTCGAGGGCGTGCGGGCCTGGCTCGAGCGCGTCGAACCCGGAGGGTCTCGGGAATTGGTATGCGAGCCCAAGATCGACGGACTGTCCATTTCCTTGACCTACGAGGATGGGGTCTTGTCCCGGGGGGTCACCCGCGGAGACGGGACGACCGGGGAGGACGTCACGGCCAATGTTGAGACCATCTCCGGCCTCCCCCGTCGCCTGGACGGAAGTCGGGCTCCAGTGCCGACCGTCGTCGAGGTCCGGGGGGAGGTGTACATCCCGGTTGAGGCTTTCGCGGAACTCAACGCCGCCCTGGCCGAGGAGGGCAAGGCGACCTACGCCAACCCCCGCAACACCGCCGCCGGTTCGCTCCGCCAGAAGGACCCCGCCGTGACCGCCACCCGGCCCCTCGCCGTCACCGCCTACGCCGTCGGCGCCCTCGACTGGGGAGACACCACACCCGATGGCCGGGCCGAAACCCAGCTCGGCGTGTACGGAATGCTGGCCGACTGGGGCCTGCCCGTGAGCGACCTCGCGGAGACGCACTCGGGGATTGCGGAGATCGAGCAGTACCTCGCCCGTCTCGAGACGCGGCGTCACTCGCTTCGATACGAGATCGATGGGGCGGTGCTCAAGGTCAACGACCGCGCCGCCCAACGCAGCCTCGGGGCGACGAGCCGGGCCCCTCGCTGGGCCCTGGCGTACAAATTTCCCCCCGAGGAGGTCACGACCCGGCTCGAGGACATCCGGGTGGGCGTCGGCAGGACCGGCCGGGTGACGCCCTACGGGGTCATGACTCCCGTCGTCGTTGCCGGGAGCACGGTCGCCTTCGCCACCCTGCACAACGCCGACGAGGTCCGTCGTAAGGGCGTCCTCATCGGGGATACGGTCGTCGTGAGGAAGGCCGGGGACGTCATCCCCGAGATCGTCACCGCAGTGGTCGCCGCCCGGACGGGGGATGAGCGCGAGTGGACCATGCCAACAGTCTGCCCGTCGTGCGGAACGGAACTCGCCCGGCAGAAGGAGGGCGACGTCGACCTGAGGTGCCCGAACGCCGAGGGTTGCCGGGGGCAGATAATCGACCGGATCGCCTTCATCGGTTCTCGGGGGGCACTCGACATCGAAGTGCTGGGGGAGAAGGCCGCGACCGCCCTCGTCGAGACGGGGATTCTGGACGACGAGGGCGGCCTGTTCGACCTGACCGAGGCCGACCTCAAGCGGGTGCCCCTCTTCACCCTGGACAAGGATTCGAAGAAGGATGGGGTCGAGAGGCGGGCCGGTGACGTGACGGAGAACGGGCTCAAGCTCCTCGCCAACCTTGAGGACGCCAAGGGACGGCCGCTCTGGCGGGTGCTCGTGGCCCTCTCCATCCGCCACGTCGGCCCGACCGCCGCCCGGGCGCTGGCGTCGGCCTTCGGATCCGTCGACGCCATCCGGGAAGCCGACGAGGCGGCCCTCGCGGCCGTAGACGGCGTCGGGCCGGTTATCGCGGGCCGCATCCGGGCGTGGTTCGATGTGTCGTGGCACGCGCGGATCGTGGAGCGCTGGCGGGCGGCCGGGGTGAGGATGGCGGACGAGGGTGGCGGAGCCGTCGAGCAGACCCTCGCGGGCCTGACGATCGTCGTCACGGGGACGCTCGAGGGATTCACCCGAGAGGAGGCGACGGAGGCGATCGCATCCCGGGGGGGAAAGGCGGCCTCGTCCGTTAGCCGGAAAACCGACATCGTCGTCACGGGAAAGAACGCGGGGTCCAAGGCCGCGAAGGCGGAGGACCTGGGCATCCCGACGCTCGACGAGGAGGGGTTCGTGAGGCTGCTCGAGGCGGGCCCCGGGTAGCGGGGCTCGGGTTCCGGGGCTAGCCTGGACTGGACTGGGCAGGGCGACGAGGCCCGGGATCGGGGAGAGTCATGGCGAGACGCGCAACCGGGGAGAAGCCGGGGGTCCGATGGTGGATTCCGGCCGTCGGATTGCTCGCCTCGATGACCCTGCTGACCGCCGGATTCGCGTGGACCATCGGCCGAGCCACCCATCGGCATGCCACCGACGCCCTCGACGGCGCAGGTCTGGACGGGATCTCCGTCGAGCACTCCTACCGGGACGTCACTCTGACCGGCCCCGACAACCTCGAAGCCGCCGCCGCCGCCGCCGTCGAGGGCGCCACACTCGTCCAGGACGTCGAATACGTCGGCTCGGGTGGGCCGGAACCGTCTCCGACCCCGACGGCCGAGCCTTCCCCGACCCCGACGGCCGAACCCTCACCGTCCCCGGAACCCACCGACACCTGCGCGGCCATCTCGCCCGAGTGCATGGGCGGGGTGGAATACCTGGCCTATGTGCTGTCGAACTCGGATAACTCGACCTTCGCCTTCGGTAGCGCGGCCCTCACGGCCTCGGACCGGGAAATCCTCGACGGCGTCGCCCAGGCGATCCTCGAGAGCCTCCCCTACGACCCGGATATCCGAGTCCTGGTGGCCGGCCACGCGGATTCCACCGGACCCTCGGACTTCAACCAGGGGTTGAGCGAGCGTCGAGCCCGGGCGGTGAGGGACTACCTCGTCGGGCAGGGGGTCCCGACCGTAACCCTGAGCATCGTCGGGTACGGCGAGACCCAGCCCACCGCCACCAACGACACCGCGGCGGGACGCGCGTCGAACCGTCGCGTCGAACTCGCGATTGTGGAGGACTGAATCATGATGGATGTGATACGCGACGCCTGGCCCTGGCTGATTCCCGCCTTCCTGCTCGGGGTTCTGTGCGGTTGGCTCATCAGGCGGCCGGAGCGCGCGAAGGCGGAGTTCGCCTCTGTCTCGGGGCTCAGCCCGGAGGAGCTTGCCCGGGGCACGGCCATCCTCGGCTTTAAGGTCCGGCTCAACGACCTGAGGGCGGTCGAGGGGATCGGTCCGAAGATCGAGAGGCTGCTGAACAAGGACGGCATCCGAACGTGGGCCGGTCTCGCCGAGGCCAAGCCGTCCCGGCTCAAGAGGATCCTCGATGCGGCCGGCCGGGACTACAGGATGCACGTACCGAAGACCTGGCCGAAGCAGGCCATCTTGCTCTCCGAAGCCAGATGGGACGAGTTCAAGAAGCTCACCGATCGGCTCAAGGGCGGCCGGTAGGGGATTCGCGACCCGACCTCCCGATAGACTCGCCGCATGGCTTCCCTTGACCGCGCCGAGGTGGCGCGCCTGGCCGCCCTCGCCCGAATCGACCTTGACGATCGAGACCTCGACCGCCTCTCGGGGCAACTCGCCGCCATCGTCGACGCCGTGGCGAAGGTTCAGGAGGTCGCGACTCCGGAGGTCCCGGCGACCTCCCACCCGATCCCCATGAGCAACGTCGACCGGCCCGATAAGGTTCGCCCCTCCCTCACCCAGGATGACGCCCTCGCGGCCGCCCCCGCCGCCGAGGCGGGCCGATTCCGGGTCCCGCAGATCTTGGGGGAGGAGTGATGAGGAACCTCAATCGGTTGACCGCCCAGGCTCTCGTCGACGCCTTCGCCTCGGGGAAGACCACCTCCGTCCAGGCGACCGAGGCCGCCCTCGACCGCATCACCCGGGTCGACGGCGCCGTCCACGCCTTCCTTCACGTGGACGCCGAGGGTGCCCTCGAGACGGCCGCAACCGTCGACGCCGATCGAGTGGCAGGCAAGGGACTCCCCCCGCTTGCGGGTGTGCCTATCGCCGTCAAGGACGTCCTCGTCACCCGGGGCCTTCCGACGACTGCGGGCTCCCGCATCCTCGAGGGCTGGGTCCCGCCGTATGACGCGACCGTGACGAGTCGGCTCCGCGAGGCACGCATGCCGATACTCGGCAAGACGAATATGGACGAGTTCGCGATGGGCTCGTCGACCGAGCA
>CAYTLH010000130.1:0-3917 GCA_964438525.1 uncultured Demequinaceae bacterium
CGGGTGGGAAGTCGAGTAGACCTCCCGGAGGGTGTCCGGGGTGACCTTCGTGTAGATCTGGGTCGTCGTCACGCTCGCGTGTCCTAGGAGCTCTTGAACGACCCTCACGTCCGCGCCTCCCGAGAGCATGTGGGTGGCGAAGGAGTGCCGGAGGGTGTGCGGAGACACCCCAGCCACCTCGGCCCGCTCCGCCGTGGATTTGAGGATCGCCCAGGCGCTTTGCCTGCTGAGGCGCTCTCCCCTGGAGTTGAGGAAGAGGGCCGGGGTGCCGTGGCCGAGCGAGGCTAGGGGTCCCCTGGCCCGAACGAGGTAGGTCTCGAGGGACCGGGCGGCCGCCGTCCCGATGGGCACGACCCGTTCCTTCCCCCCTTTGCCCCTCAGCCGGACGGACTCCTGGCCCCCGTCGAGGTCGAGGTCGTCGACATCGAGGCCGACGGTTTCGGAGATACGCGCGCCGGTGGCATAGAGGAATTCGAGGAGGGCGTGATCCCTGAGCCCCACGCTGCCCCCCAGCCGGCTCGAGGCCTCGAGGATGGCGAATACCTGGTCGACGTCAATGGCCTTGGGAAGACGCTTGGGAACCTGGGGCGGTTTCACGTCTCGCGCCGGATCGACCGCGGTCCACCCCTCCCCGGCGGCGAACCGGTGCCACCCTCGGACGGCCACGACCGTACGCCCCGCCGACGACGAGGCCAAGGGAGAACCCCCGTCCTCCCCCGTCGAGACGGCCCTCCCGAATGAGGAGACATCCTCCTTGGCGACCTCTCCCAGGGAGGCTCGTCCCCTGGAGCGAAGGTACGCGAGGTAGCGCGAAAGATCCCGACGATACGCCGCCAAGGTATTCGGCGACAGCCCCCGCTCGACGGTCAAATGGGCCAGATAGGCGTCGAGTTGACGCTCGAGCGTCTCACCCGACGAGGAGCTTGACATAACTGACATGCTAGCGGCGGTCGGTGATAACGCCAGAGCCCGCTAGGCTAAACACGATCAACTCGAGATACTTCGGGAGAGCAGCATGGCCGCCAACTGGACCGACATCGACCGTCGAGCCGTCGATACCCTCCGAATTCTCGCCGCCGATGCCGTGGAGAAGGTCGGGAACGGGCATCCTGGGACGGCCATCAGCCTGGTTCCGGCCGCTTACCTGTTGTACCAGAACGTCATGCGGCACGACCCGGCCGATCCGTCCTGGCTCGGCCGCGACCGGTTCGTCCTGTCCGCGGGGCATTCGTCGCTGACGCAGTACCTTCAGCTGTACGCCTCCGGGTACGGGCTCGAGATGGACGACCTCAAGGCCCTCCGCACGTGGGAGTCCCTGACTCCGGGCCATCCGGAATACGGGCTCACGCCGGGGGTGGAGATCACGACGGGCCCCTTGGGCTCGGGGCTGTCCTCGGCCGTCGGAATGGCCATGGCGGCCCGCAGGGTTCGGGGCCTGCTCGACCCGGACACCCCCCTCGGGGGGAGTCCATTCGACCACCACGTGTACGTCATCGCGTCCGACGGAGACCTGCAGGAGGGGGTGACGAGCGAGGCGTCGTCGCTGGCGGGGCTTCACAGACTTGGGAACCTTATCGTCCTCTGGGACGACAACCACATCTCCATCGAGGGAGACACGGAGGTGGCCTTCTCCGAGGACGTCCTCGCCCGCTACAAGGCCTACGGTTGGGACACCCACCGCGTCGACTGGACGAGCCCCGACGGCTATTCGGAGGACGTCGACGCCCTCGCCTCCGCCCTGGAGGCCGCCAAAGCCGATACCGGTCGTCCGTCCATCATCGCCCTCCGCACCATCATCGGTTGGCCATGCCCCACCAAACAAGGCCAAGCGGGGATCCATGGAGCCAAGCTGGGGGCAGACGAGATCAGGGCCCTGAAGGAGGCCCTGGGATTCGACCCCGAGGTGTCCTTCTTCATGGACGATGAGGTCCTCTCCCACACCCGCGGCGTCGGAAAGCGGAACGCGAAGGCCAGGGCCGAATGGGACAAGGGCTTCGATGCCTGGAAGGCCGAGAACCCCGATCGAGAGGCCCTCCTGGCCCGGCTCAGGGACCGCTCCCTGCCGGACGGATGGGAGAAGGCCCTCCCCGCTTACGCCCCCGGGGAGAGCCTGGCGACTCGAGCGGTCTCCGGCGCCGTCATCAACGCGCTGGCCCCCCTTCTCCCCGAGCTCTGGGGCGGCTCGGCCGACCTCGGGGGGTCCAACAGCACGATCATCAAAGGGGAGGCCTCCTTCCTGCCCGAAGGGGTGACGGTTGACGGGTTCACCGGCGATCCCTACGGCCGGGTCCTGCACTTCGGAATCCGAGAGCACGCCATGGGGTCCATCGTCAACGGCATCGCCCTAGATGGCTTGACACGGCCCTTCGGGGCGACCTTCCTCGTCTTCTCCGACTACATGCGTCCCCCCGTGAGGCTCGCGGCCATCATGGGGATCCCGTCGACTTTCGTCTGGACCCACGACTCCATCGGCGTGGGGGAGGACGGTCCGACCCACCAACCCGTCGAGCATCTCACCGCCCTGAGGGCCATCCCCGGCTTCGATGTCGTCAGACCAGCGGACGCCAACGAGACCGTGTGGGCCTGGAGGGGGGTCCTGGAGAGGGCCCGGCCCGCGGGCCTCATCTTGTCCCGGCAGGCCCTCCCCGTGCTGGACGGCACCGCGGACGGACAGGCCTCCGGGGTCCTCCGGGGCGGCTACGTCCTCGCGGG
The DNA here is from genome assembly GCA_964438525.1 of uncultured Demequinaceae bacterium. Lineage (GTDB taxonomy): Bacteria > Actinomycetota > Actinomycetes > Actinomycetales > Demequinaceae > JAFGBM01. The sequence goes on from CAYTLH010000130.1 coordinate 2,713, forward strand.
GGACGCGAGTCCGGACGTGGTGCTCGTCGCCACCGGTTCGGAGGTCCAGTTGGCCGTTCAGGCGAGGGACGTCCTCGCCAAGGATGGCGTGGAGGCCAGGGTCGTGTCGATGCCGTGCCGAGAATGGTTCGCCGAGCAGGACCAGGCCTATCGCGAGTCGGTTCTGCCGACCTCGGTGAAGGCCAGGGTGACCGTGGAGGCGGGCCTGGCTCAGGGATGGCATGACCTCCTGGGCGACGCCGGGCGATCGGTCAGCATGGAGGGGTATGGGGCGTCCGCCGAAGGGGCCCTGTTGTTCGAGAAATTCGGTTTCACCGTCGACGCGGTCGTCGCGGCGGCTCGGGAATCCCTAGAGGCGTCATCTTGAGTTCCTTCGTTTCGGTGTGGGCGGGGCATGAGGACTCCGCCCACCTTCAGGTCACGGCGTCGGGGGCGGCGGCCGAGTTCGTCCGCGCCCGTGTGCCGACCCTCGTCGCCGATGGGATCGCCTCGAAGATCTCGGCTCAGGATCCCACCCTGTGGGGCGAGGCGGCGGTCGAGGAATCGTCTAGACGGCTCGGATGGGTGTCGCTCCACGAGACCACCCGCACCATCCTGCCCGAATTGTCGAAACTCGCCACGCGGATGCGCGACGAGGGCAAGACCCGGATCGTCCTATGCGGGATGGGGGGATCCTCCCTCGGACCCGAGGTCATCGCCCGGACCCATGGCGTGCCTCTCGTCGTCCTGGACTCGACCGATCCCGGCCAGGTGCGAGCCGCCCTGTCCGGCGACCTTGCCTCCACCGTCGTCGTGGTGTCATCCAAGTCCGGCTCGACCGTGGAGACCGACTCCCAGAGGCGGGCTTTCGAGGAAGCCTTCCGGGGGGCCGGGCTCGAACCCTCCCAACACATGGTGATCGTCACGGATCCGGGCTCGCCGCTGGAGAAATCCAGCATCGAGGCCGGGTACACCGTGTTCCTGGCCGACCCGAACGTCGGGGGACGCTTCTCGGTTCTATCCGCCTTCGGCCTCGTACCGGCGGCACTGGCCGGCGTCGACGTCGAGGGTCTTCTCGACGAGGCGGCTGCCGTGGCCGACAGCCTGGCGGAGGACCTCGAGGCGAACCCGGCCCTCGTGTTGGGCGCCGCGATGGCGACAGAGGCCCACCCGACGCTCGTGTTCCGGGACTTCGGATCGGGGATCGTCGGGCTGGGAGACTGGGC
>CAYTLH010000131.1:0-9679 GCA_964438525.1 uncultured Demequinaceae bacterium
AGGCCACGCTGTCGCGCTTCGAGGCTCTCGAGCCTCGACTGGCGGCTCCCCAATTCGTCCTCCAGCAGGATGATGTCGTAGAGATTCTCGGCATCCAGCAGCAGGGCCTCGATGCGCGCAATCGAGGTTCGCAGCGTCGAGATCTCGATCTCGAGATCCGTCACCTCGGTCGTGACGTCATAGGAGTCGGTGCTGAAGTAGTCCACGATGCCGAGTTCGCGCAGGTCGTCGACCACGGCGTCGAGTTTGTCTGAGGGGATCCTCAGCCTGAGCCAGGCCGAGCCGCCGAATTCCTCGTTCGGCGCGGTCTCGTCGCGTGCGTCGATGCGACCGCCCACGCTCAAGACGATGTCCGCCGCCTGGTCGGCGGCCTCGATCGGGTCCTCGACCGTGATGTACATGTCGCCCGTGACGATCACGGAGCGGTCGACGGTCGAGGAGTGGGTGGTCGACGTCCCGGTGCTCTCGGGGGCTTCCGCGACGTCGTAGGCCACGTCGCCTTCGAGGTCTGCGAACCGGGCGTCGACCCCGTCGATTCCGTACTCCGCGAACCGGGCGTTGGTTAAGTCGTCTTCGAACCCTGTGGCCGCGTCGTTGGCGGCGGAGCATCCGGCCAGAACCGCGACGGCGGCGAACAGAAGCGAGGCGACGAGTCCGCCGCGACGGGCGCGGCTCGGCGCTGTGTGGGTGTGTGCAGTCATGGTGTTCATAGTGGATTGACGTATGGCGGAAGGTCAATCGTTGGGTGCGCCCCCATACGGGTACGGCTCGACGGTCGGGCTAGTAGTCGCCGCGTTCGGTTCCCCAGACGTTCGGCAGGAGCGCGTCGCGGTCCACGATCGTGATGCTCTCGACGAGCGGGAGAAAGGCGGCGTCCCACCCGTAGGGTGGGGCGTCCATGGGCGTGAACATCCGCGCGGAGCACTCGATGAACACGTCCCCGTCCACCATGTACGCGTGAGGCTCCCACACCTCGAAGTCGTAGTCGCCGCCCGACGTCTCGTAGATGATCACGATGTACCAGATCTCGCTATCCGCATAGCCGTTGACGTTCGTGAACGGCTGCACCTCGCCGGCGGAGTAGTAGCCCCAGTCGTTCCACTGGGTGATCCAGGTCGACATGATTTGGGCCGGGGTCACCCCGTCGACGGGAATCGTCGGGTCGCGCCAGGCCCAGCAGCCGATCGTGGCGGAGCCATTGGTCCACGACCCCCATTCGTCCTCTTCAAAGGACTCCGGAAGGACACCCTCGAGCACGCCGTCGTGCATGAGCACCGTATTCGGGGGTGTAGGTGACGGGCTGGGAGAGGGCGAGGGGGTTGACGTGACCGAGGGGGTCGCCGCCGTCGACGTATCCGAGGGGGATTCCGAACCCGACGTGTCGGTGGCGCACGAGGAGAGTAGAGCGGCCGCCATGATCCCCGCGGCCGCACGCGCCAGAGCATTCACGTGTGGGGAACCGTTGGCCATGTCGCTCCTCTCCCTTCCCCGAATGTATCTCGGGTCCATACCGGAAGAAAGCCCCACAACAGAACGCGGTCGCGGTTTCGTTGGGGTCGGCCTAGCCTGAAAGGCATGGAGATCCTCCGGGACCGAGTCGACGCCGGTCGGAAGCTGTCGGGCGCGCTCACCCACCTCAAGGATGAGTATCCGGTCGTTCTCGGTATCCCCAGGGGTGGGGTCATCGTCGCCTCGGAGATCGCGAAGGCCCTCGACGCGCCCCTCGGCGTCCTCGTCGTCCGGAAGCTCGGCGTCCCCGGCCGCGAGGAGTTCGGGTTCGGGGCCATCGGGGAAGGCGGCGTACGGGTCCTCGATGAGGACACCCTCGTCATGCTCAAGATCGATGACGAGACCGTGAACAAGGTAGAGGAACGGGAACGCGTCGAACTCGATCGCATGATCGAGCGCTTTCGGGGGGACGAGCCCGGCCCGGACGTCACCGGAAGGACGGTTGTTCTCGTCGACGACGGGCTGGCGACGGGGGGAACGATGCTTGCCGCGGTCGGGGTGGTGAGGGCGCTTCTTGCGACCAAGGTCATCGTCGCAGCCGGGGTGTCGTCTCAGGAAGCCGCCAAGCTCGTGGCAGGCGAGGCCGACGAGGTCGTCGTCGTGATGGCGCCGCAGTGGTTTGTCGCCGTCGGCCAGTGGTATGAGGATTTCCGGCAGACGACGGACGAGGAAGTATCCAAGGCCCTCCGGGAGGGGCCGTGAATCCCTTGGTCGTCGTCCCGACCTTCACATGCGTTTCAACAGCCCCTACAGTGGGGAGCACATCGAGCCGATACCTGGGCTAGGTGCTGTAAAGGACGGAGACATGTCAACCACGCCCAACCAGAAGACCGCGTTCCTCACCGTTGCCGAGGTCGCCGACATGCTCCGGGTCTCCCGCATGACCGTCTACCGCTGGGTCCACGCGGGCGACCTTCCCGCCGTGCGTTTCGGCCGCTCCTTCCGGGTTCCCCAGCAGGCCGTGGAAGTGTTCATGGAGAACGCCGCCCTTCACGGGGGGATGCTGGAGGCCGAGGAAGGGGCCAAGGGAGAGACGGGACCGGCGAGCGCGGTAGGCTAGAGGACCGTCCCGCCCGTTAGGGCGGGCAACGTCCGAGAAAGCACCATCGAGTGAGGTTTCGTGGGTTCGGTTATCAAGAAGCGCAGGAAGCGCATGTCGAAGAAGAAGCACCGCAAGCTCCTTCGAAAGACCCGTCACCAGCGACGCAATCGGAAGTAGCGTCGACTAGCCGCCTGCCTTCGGTCGGGGCTTCCGCCGCCACCACAGGAGCCTGCGGAAAAGCCCCCTGATCGGGGCCGTCAACCCCCTGAGGATGACGATCGTGACCCAAAGGGCTCCGGCCGCCGTGCTGGCCGCCAACCCCCTCCTGCCGTTGCTCCTCTTTCCCCGGAAGTCCCGGATGGCCCATCCCCACTTCCTGGCCCGGCGGCGTAGTCGCCTCTCGGGGTTGATGGCGCAGGCGAAGCCCACCGTCTTCAGCAGCGGTATGTCGTTCGTAGAGTCTCCGTAGGCGAAGGAATCCTCCAGGCTGAGGCCGCGTTCTTTCGCGAGTTTCGTCACGGCCGTCGCCTTGGCCTCGCCGTGGAGAAGGTCGCCGATGAGGGCGCCCGTGTAATACCCCCGGGAGGTTTCGGCCAGGGTCCCCAGCGCCCCCGTCGCCCCAAGCCTGTTGGCGATGAGATTCCCGATCTCCGCGGGGCTGGCGGTGACGAGCCAAACCTCGTGCCTCCTCGCCAGGTGTGCGTCAAGGAGCCCTTTCGTCCCGGGGAAGATCCGGTGGGCGATCACCTCGTCATAGATCTCCTCGCCGATCGAGGCCATTTCCGCGACGCTCCACCCCTTGATGATGGACAACGCCTCCGAACGAACCTTATCGACCTGGGTCGCCTTCTCCCCGAAGAGGACGTATTTCATTTGCTGCCAGGCGAACCTCAAGATTGCGCCGGTGCGAAGGTATCCGCGGCGATGGAGCCCGCGAGCGATGTGGTAGGCGCTGGCCCCCCGGATGATGGTGTTGTCCACGTCGAAGAAGGCGGCGATTCCACGCGTGGGGTTGGGTTGCGATGCCGCCGGATCCATGGTTTCAACCCTAGGACGTCCCCGGGGAGGGTAGTACAAGCCGTGTTGAAAAGATGGAAAAGGCCAAGGCGAGCGTCGGGTGACCCGACCGCGGATTTCTTTGGAAGACTTGGGGCATGCCCGTCATCCACCTCCTCCGCCACGGACACGTCCACAATCCCGACGGCATCTTGTATGGCAGGCTCCCCGGCTACTCGCTCTCCACGGCGGGGAGGGAGATGGCCAAGGCAGCCGCCCGATACCTTAAGGACAACGGACACGACGTCGTGCGGGTCGTTTCCTCGCCCTTGGAGAGGGCTCAGGAGACCGCCCGGGCCGTAGCCGAAGCGTTCGGCTGCGCCGTCGAGACGGATGAACGCCTCATCGAGGCCGACAACTCCTTCGAAGGGGAGAACGTCCGCCCCTTTGCGAAGTACCTGGTTCGGCCCAGGCGGCTGTGGTCCCTACGCAATCCCTTCCGTCCATCTTGGGGCGAGCCGTACACCGAGCAGCGGGATCGGATGATGGCCGCCGTCCTGGAGGCGGCCGAGCGTGAGCCGGAGAGGGAGACGGTGCTCGTCAGCCATCAGTTGCCGATCTGGGTCGTGAGGCTCGCCTCCGAGGGGAGGAGGCTTGCGCACGATCCCCGACATCGCCAGTGCTCCCTGGGTTCCCTCACGAGCCTGACGGTTGAGGATGGGGCAATCGTGGCCTGTGGGTACGCGGAACCAGCCGGCCATATCGCGGTGCCGACGTGAAGGTCGCCCTCGTCCTGGACGACAGCCTGGACCGCCCCGACGGCGTCCAGCAGTACGTGCTCACCCTGGGCGCCCACCTCTCCGATCAAGGACACGAGGTCCACTACCTCTGTTCGGGCACGACCCGAACGGACATCCGGAATATCCATTCCCTCGCCAGGAACGCCGGCGTAACCTTCAACAAGAACACCCTCCGCATACCCTTGCCGACGTCGAGACGCCGGATACGGAAATTCCTCGTCGAGCACCGGTTCGACGTCGTCCACGTCCAGAGCCCGCATTCGCCCCTCTTCGCCGCCCGGGTCATGAAGGAGGCCAAGAGGTTGGGTGTCGCGGTCGTCGGAACCTTTCACATCCTCCCGAGCGGAGCCCTCTCCAGCCTGGGGAGCCGGGCTTTGAGGATCCTGCTGTGGCGGAATCTCAAGCTGTTCGACCGCATGTGTGCCGTTTCCCCCCCGGCCGCGGAATTCGCCCGGAGGGTGTTTGGTCTCGAGTGTCGGGTGATCCCGGCCATGGTCGACGTCTCCGCAATAGCCCGGGCCGCCCGCCCGCGGCGCCGGAGGGCTGCGGGCAGCCAGACGGTCGTGGCGTTTCTCGGTCGCCTGGTCAAAAGAAAGGGGAGCCTCGAACTCGTCGAGGCCCTATCCCAGGTTCCCGCACGTGTACGCGAGCGTATGGACGTCAGGATCGCGGGGCGGGGGCCCCTGGCGGAGGAGGTGCGCCACGAGATCGACGCCTCGGGGCTGGGGGACATCGTCGCCATGCCCGGATTCGTATCTGAGGGGGACAAGCCCCGATTCCTCGGCGAGGCAGACATAGCCGTCTTCCCCGCGACGGGAGGGGAATCCTTCGGCATCGTCCTCATCGAGGCCATGGCCGCGGGGGCAGGTGTGGTAATCGGGGGCGACAACCCTGGATACTCGAGCGTCCTCGGCGACCATCCGGACGTGACCTTCGACCCGAACGATGCCGACGCCTTCGCCGCCCTCTTGACCCGGCTCGTTGCCGAGCCGGACCTCAGGGACACCCTCCACACCCTGCAGCAGGAACGGGTCCGCCAGTACGACGTCGCGGTCGTCGGGGCCGCGATAGAGGCGCTCTATCGGGGGGACCCCCCTAGCCCTCCTCCCGACGTCGACGCTGCTGCTCGTTGAGCCACCTGAGGTAATCGGGGTCGTCGTCGGGAGCCCTGCGGTTTCGCAGATGTGGGGTATTGGCCTCGGCCGCACGCCATTGCAGGTACAGCCAAGCCAGTTCGGGCACGTAGGGAAGCAGCAGAAGCACGAGAACCCAGAGGGTCCTGTTGAGCCCGTGGGGGTTGTCGTCGGGATGGCGCAGGACGCCGACGACGCAGTACGTCGTCAGGGCGATTTCGGCGAGCAGAAGGACCAGGTATCGCATGCGGGCACTGTACCGGTTCTACACTGGCCGCGTGAGGGTTCTCGGGTACTGGTTGGTGCGCGCCGCACTTCTGATGTGCGTGATCCTCGCCTTGTGGGTCGTCGGGTGGAAGCACTGGACGGTCGTACTGGGGGCCTTATTCCTATCCGAGGTGATCGCGTATTCCTCCTTCGGGTCCCAACACGACCCCCTCCTTCAATGGGTAGGGAGGCGCATGGGCGAGCAATTTCCCCCACGGGAGGGGCGGGACCCGAAGAAGGCCTGACCAGACGCCCGCCTTCCTACCCGAGGGCGATTCCCAGGGAGAGAAGCAGTCCATATAGGAGGCCGATGAGGCTTTCGGCTGAGAAGACCACCCCGAGGGCCCGCCCTCGGGGCCACGCCACCACCATCATGGCGGCCATGATCAGCGTAGGCGTGAGGAGGAGGAGGGTCAGGAGTGTCCACGGGTGGCCGAACGCGACGATGACGGCCGTAACGAACGGAAGCGAGACACAGCCGGCGAACAAGTGACGAGCCAGGCGCTCGCCGATGATCACGGCGAGGGTCCTCTTGCCTGTCCTGTGGTCGGAGTCCACGTCTCGGATGTTATTGATCAGCAGCATGGCGACGGCGTGGAGCCCGACCCCGATGGAGGCGACGACCGCCCATGACGTCACGGACCCGGCCTGGGACAGCATCGTCCCTAGGGTCGCGACAAGACCGAAGAATACGAAGACGCTAGCCTCTCCCCAGCCGGCGTAGCCGTAGGGACGCGAGGTGCCGGTATAGGCCCACGCGGCGAGGACCGCGGCGGCCCCCGCGACCAAGAGGATCCATTGGCCCGATAGGACGGACAAGACGAGACCCAAGAGGGATCCGATGGCGAAGGCTCCGATGGCCGCCGCCCTGACCGCCGACGGACGGGCCTTCCCGGAGGCGACGAGCCGTTCGGGACCGACCCGGGTGGCATCGGTGCCTCTCACCCCATCGGAGTAGTCATTGGCGTAGTTTGCCGCGATTTGGAGGAAGAGGGCGACCCCGAAGGCGAGAAGGGCGTAGCCCGGACGAAAGGACCCCAAGGCGCCCGCCGACGCCGACCCGACCGCGACTGGAGAGACGGCCGTCGTCAGGGTGCGGGGGCGCATCCCCGCGAGCCAGTCCTTCCCCTTTGCCGTCATGTATCTTCCTCCTCGACTCGAACCGATCGCACGATCGCCGTGCGATCGATCTTTCCACCAGGAAGGAGGGGAAGCGAACGGGCGCCCCGGATCTCCCGAGGTACCGCATGAGGGGGTAAGGCCCCAGCAAGGGTTTCCCTGATGCTCGTCGTCGAGGGGCCATCGGCGGGGACGACGACGGCGACGACCCGGTGGCCCCAATCGGGATCGGGGACTCCGACGACGGCGGCCTGTTCGATTCCCGGGATGGTCAAGAGAGCCCGCTCGACGTCCGCGGGGTTCACCTTGTGGCCGCCCGTGTTGATCACGTCGTCGGCCCGGCCGAGAATGCGCAACACACCGTCGTCGACGACCCCAAGGTCGGGGGTCCGGTACCAGCGGGTGCCGTCCCGCGTCGAGAACGCCTCGTCGTCGCCATCCGCGTAACCGTCCGCGACCACGTCGCCACCAATCAGCACCCGACCTTCCGGGTCGACGTCGACCCGGACCCCGTCGAGGGGTAGGCCATCGTAGACGCACCCGCCCGCCGTCTCCGTGGCGCCAAAGGTCTCGACGATCGAGGGGGGCAGGGCCTCGCGGGGGATGTCGAGGGGGGCACCACCCACGAGGACGGAGGAGAACCTCTCGAGTGCGTCACAGGCCTCCGGCGAAGAGAGGAGGCGGAGCAGTTGGGTCGGGACGAGCGAGACATACAGCGGAGTCCCGGGGTCCGTCGTGTCGACGAGGGACGTCGTCGCCGCGAGGAAGGATCGGACGGAGAAGGGCCCGGGCCCGCACCGGGTGGGCGTGGTTTCCGCTAGGAGAGACCGGACGAGTACCTGGGCCCCGGCGATGTGGTCGCGGGGAAGGGCGAGCAGCCATCGGCCCGGGCCCGAGAGGCGTCGATGAGTGGCGTGCGCGGACGCGAGGAGGGCGTCGATGGGCAGCCGGACGATCCGTGGATGCCCGGAGGATCCGGAGGTCGCCACCTCCAATCCGTCCACGTCTCCCCCAAGGGCGGAGGCGACGGCGGCCTCCGGGTCGTCGGCCAGGCGAGCGTAGATCACCCCCCTAGCCTAGGCAAGCCTAGACTGAGCTTATGGGCTCCCCCCGGCGACCAGGGGTCGTATTCGTCGCGGCGGTGGCCGCGATCCTCGGGGCTTGCACCCCTGGCATCATCACTCCCCCGGCTGTAACCGTGACGGATAGCCCCAAGGAGAGCCGGGACCTCGCACCTTCGCCTCCGGATGACCCGAGGCCACAGGAGGTGTGGCCGCTCACGGGGCTCAGCGTGGACGGGGCGTCGCAGGAAGACCTCGAGCGGGTCGCCCTGGCGGTGAAGATCGACAACCACCCCTATGCCCGTCCCCCCAAGGGCCTCGAATACGCGGACATCGTCTTTGAGGAGTACGTCGAGTTCGGCATATCCAGATTGGTCGCGATCTTTCACTCGGTGTATCCGGAGGAGGTCGGGCCCATCAGGTCCCTGCGTCCCATGGACCCCAACATCGTCGGCCCCTTTTTTGCCCCCCTCGTCTTCTCGGGGGCGGCGGCACCCGTCATCTGGGCGGCCCAGCGGACCGACCAGGTTCTCATCTACGACGATCACAGGGACGACGGGTTCTATCGGGTCAACATCAGGCCGCCGCCGCATAACCTTCACGGGACCACGAGCGTATTCGCCGAGCAGGCGGTCGACGCGGGTCTTCCTCCCGCCAGCCGCCAGTTCGACTATGCGTATCCCTCCGAGGCGGCGACCGCCGCGGTCGAGGGGACCGCCATCGGTACGATCGATATCAAGTTCTCGATCGACGCCCATCCCCATTGGGCATGGGACGAGGCGTCGCGGCTGTGGATGCGGTACGAGAAGGATGAGCCCCATGTCAGCCTGGACGACAACCAAGTCTCCGCGGCCAACGTCGTCATCTTGAGGGTCGACGTCCGTTACGTCTTCGGGTATCTGCCCGAGTCCCTCATGATCGTCGACGACGCCCCCGGATACGTGGCCACAGACGGACGCGTCAAAGAGATCCGATGGTCTAAGTCGAGCCGCCGAGACCTCATCCACCTCACGACGCTCGACGGGGAGCCCGTCTACCTTGCCCCCGGCCAAACCTGGGTAGAACTGGTCCCGCTTTCGGGAGCCAAGCACACGGCCGTGATCAAGTTCGACGGAATCGTCCAAGGCTCGTGAACGGGGATCGACGGTCCCGAGGAGGGGATCGCGCGGGCGCGAACCCGTCGCCTCGGTCCAGCCGAGCCGGCCCGGCCCGTTTACACTGGACGGCGTGATTCCCCCCGCTCGCCGCCTTCGCCCGTTGCTGCTCGCCCTCGTCGCACTCCTGGCGGTTGGATGCGCTCCCGAGGTCGTCGCGGCCCCGGCCGTCACGATGTCGGACCAGCCGAAGGAGGCCCGTGCCATCGTGCCGTCCCCCCCGGAGGACCCGATTCCGGAGGTCGCCTGGCCCCTGACGGGCCTATCGGCCGCGGGAGTATCCGAGGCCGACCTCGACCGGCCCGCCATTGGGGTCAAAGTCGAGAATAGCGACATGGCCCGACCGCAGGTGGGCCTCGAATACGCGGACATCGTCTTCGAGGAGTACATCAACGACCACTTCGTGCGGTTCCTCGCGGTCTACCACACCCATTACCCGGAAGAGGTCGGCCCCGTCCGTTCGGCGCGGTCTATGGATCCCAAACTCTTCGGGTCGTTCGACTCGGCCCTCGTCGCATCGGGCGCAAACTTCGGCGTCCAGAACATCTTCCAGTGGGAGCACCAGTACCTCTTCATGGAGGACGCTCGCAACAGCTAC
>CAYTLH010000132.1:0-16255 GCA_964438525.1 uncultured Demequinaceae bacterium
CGGGATAAGGTCTCGATCACGTATGTGACGCCGCTGTCCGGGGCGTTCACGAAACCGATTGCCGCGTCCACCCTCGGAGACATGCTCGGGGAGAGAGGGATCGAACTCGAGTCGGACTTCATGATCGAACGGATCGACGAAAAGGCGCATAGCCTCGTCTCGTACGATGAGCGCGAGGTTCCATTCGACCTCCTGGTGACGGTTCCCCTCAACATGGGGGCGGATTTCGTCGGTCGCGCGGGCTTGGGCGACGACCTCAACCTCGTCGAGGTCGACCGGGAGACGCTCCTGTCTCGGGACGACTCGATATTCGCCATCGGCGACGCCACCGACGTCCCCACCTCCAAGGCCGGGGCCGTCGCCCACTTCCAGATGGACCTTCTCCCCGATATCTTCCTTCGCCATATCGCCGGCGACGAGGTTCGGGAGCGATTCGATGGCCACGCCATGTGCTTCGTCGAATCGGGCGGCGGCAAAGGCTTGCTCCTGGACTTCAACTACGAGGTCGAGCCCTTGCCGGGATCCTTTCCCATTCCCGTCCTCGGGCCCCTGAGACTCCTCAAGGAGTCGAGACTCAACCACTGGGGCAAGCTCCTTTTCCGGTACGCCTACTGGGCCCTCCTGCTTCCCGGCCGATACATCCCCATGTCCGCCCATCTGTCCCTCCGGGGCAAGCGGCGGCCCAAGACCAAGCCCACCCCTTCAGAAAGGACAGACCATGCCCACGCAGACCATGCTCGGACGTGAAATCCACGTCGATGATGAGGGCTTTCTCACCGAATTCGATGAATGGGACGAGGCGCTGGGAGCCGAGCTGGCCAACCAGATCGGCATCGAGATGACGGATCGCCACTGGGAGGTCATCCGGTTCCTTCGGACCGACTTCCAGGATCGAGGCGAGACCGCCACCACCCGGCGAGTCGATTCCGTAGGCGGATTTGCCGTCAAGGAGCAGTTCACCTTGTTCCCCAAGAAACCCGCGAAGAAGATGGCGTACATTGCGGGCCTTCCCAAACCCCACGGATGCGTTTAGCCCGAAAGGACACCACCATGGCCACCAGCAAGCCCCGCGTCCCGAAGTTCGATGACGATGCTACGGATCGCAAACTCGCGATCATCTGCTCCAAAGGCAATCTCGACATGGCCTATCCCGGCCTCGTGCTCGGCAACGCGGCCCTCGGCGAGGGGGTCGAGGTTCACATCTTCTTCACGTTCTGGGGCTTCGACATGATCCACACGAAGCGCCAGAGGAAGATGAAGTTCTCGCCGGTCGGCAATTTCGCGATGCACCTGCCCATCGGCGGGCTCCGCATGCCCCAATGGCTCGCCTGGTTGCCCGGCATGCAGCCCTTCTCGACCTGGTACCTCAAACGTGAGATCAAGAAGCTCGGCGTACCGGCCGTGCCGGACTTCCTCGACCAGATCAGCGCCTCTGGAGGACACCTCTGGGGATGCAAGATGAGCGCCGACATGGCCGGCCTGACGATGGACGACCTCAGGGAGGATGTCGAGGGAATCCTCACGGCGGCGGACTTCATCGAGATGACGGACGGAGCACAGGTAATCTTCGTCTAGAATCAAGGCTTGGCGGGTGCGCTCTCCCCTCCCCCCCTCAGAGCGTGCCCCCTGGTCACGGGCCTTGTTGCTCCGTGGCCCCTTCGACCCGGTGCCCACGCACCGGGTCGAAGCCTTTCCAAACGAATCCTCCGGTCGTCACCCCTACATCTCGGGATCCTCGACGATTCCCAGGGCAATCGCTAGTTCCGATCCGCTCGCGACGATCCTGGCCGTCCCCCGAACATCGTCCGGTAGATCGTCGATCCTAAGGGCGTCGACGACCAGCGGGGACCCCCCCACGGGAATGATGACGGCCCCGGTCACCTGAGCTATGGCCACGACGAGATCCCAGATCTCGACTCCGCTCGCCCCGACGACAGCGAGCCCCCCGTCGCCTCCGTATCCCAGGAAGTCGGCCCCGCCGTCGGCGGTCTGAATCGACGCAAAACCCTCTGAGCGTTGAATGACGTAAGGGTCGGCCAGGGCCCGGACGGCCTCGGCGCGGATGTGGATAGGGTCCCCCCTGGCAAAGGCCTGGACAAACACATCGACCGACACGACACCTCCTGTGCCTCGTGAAAACGACGACCAACGGAGAGTACTTCTACCTTCTACCTCATAGGATGACGCCATGTCCGGCCCATCCACGCTTCCCCCCGCCGACGTCGACATCACTCCGACCCTGATCCATGACCTGCTTTCCGATCAACATCCGGATCTGGCCGGCCTCCCCCTCGGAAGTCGACACGTGAGTTGGGACAACGTCACGACCCGGCTCGGCGATCACCTAGCGGTGCGTATGCCCCGCATCATCGCCGCCGTGCCCCTGCTGGAGCGGGAGATCACCTGGCTTCCAATCGTGTCCACGGGCTGGACCTTCGATGCCCCCGTCCCCGTCGTGACGGGATCGCCGGGCCACGGCTACCCGTGGCGGTGGTCCGTGGTCCCCTGGTTTGAGGGATCCGATGCCATGGAGACCCGGCTCACGGGTGCGGGCGTCGCGGAGTTCGGCCGAGCGCTCCGGCAGGTCCACATCACCGCCCCCGAGGGCTCTCCCCACACGCCCTACCGCACAACCCCCCTCCGCGAACGGGAAGGGGAGGCACTCGACCGGATCGACGCCATCGATGCCAAGGCCGGGCCTCTCGATCTCGAGTGGGCGTCGGATGCCGCCCGGAAACTCTGGGCCGAAGCCTCGGCCTTGCCGTGGCCGGCACCGTCGTGGGTCCACGCCGACCTGCACCCCGGAAACGTCATCACCCGCGACGGTCACCTCGCCGCCATCATCGACTGGGGCGAGGCCGGTGCCGGGGATCCGGCCCTCGACCTCGGCCAACTTTGGCTGTTCTTCGACCCGTCCGACGTCGAGCGCGCCCTCGCGGCCTACGGTGACGTCGACGACGATCTCCTCCTCCGCATCCAGGGGGAGTGCCTGGCAAACGCCCTTCGGCTGGTCTGCGGCAACTACCCGCCCTTCATGGCCCTCGGGTGGAAGGCCTTGACGGGTCTGGGACTCGCCCAGGGGGCCGGGCCCGCCTCCGCCTAGGTGGCCTCGGACACGACCTCCGACTGAGGTCTGGCCCGGTTCTAGGAAACGGTGACGATCCGTTTTCCCGTCGTGTGTCCCGCGTGAAGCGCCTGAAGGGCGTCGACGAATCGCTCCAACGGGGTCGTGCTGTGGATCACCACCCTGAGCCGGTGGTCCGCGACGAGATCGACCAGGTGCGCCAAGTCCCTCGCCCGCGGCTCGACCAGCATGCGCATGACGGTGACGTCCTCCCGTTCCTCATCCTCCCGGGGCCTGAAGCCCACGATGCTCACCATCGTCGCCCCCGGCTTCATCGCCCGAAGGGTCGAGGCCGCGACGGCTCCGCCCTGGGTATCGAGCACGATGTCGACGGAATTGGCGAAACGGACCGGCGGAGTCGCCTGATAGTTGATGGGATGATCCACACCGAAGTCTTCCAAGAGGTCCAGGTTGTGCCTCGATGAGGTGGCATATACGGTGGCGCCTCGGATCTTGGCCAGCTGAACCGCGAGATGCCCCACCCCGCCTCCGCCCCCATGCACGAGCACGGATTGACCCTCGGCCAGCCCCGCCAGGTTCCATGCCTGGAGCGCGGTCTGCCCGGCAAGGGGGAGGCCCGCGGCGATGGGATCCGGAATCTCGTCCGGAACCCGGACGAAGTTGTGCTCCCTAGCCAGGACGAGGTCGGCCGCCGTCCCCGGCTCCATGATGTCGGTCATGAGACAGACGCGGTCCCCCGCGTGAACCGCGGAGACCTCCGAACCGACCGCTTCGACCCTCCCGACGGCGTCGAAGCCAAGGGTCAGGGGGAGGGTACGCTCTCCCCGGTGTCCGGTGAGGGCGACCTTGTAGTCGATGGGATTGAGCGCGGCGGAGACGACCCGCACCACAACCTGATCGCTTGCCGGCACGGGCTCCGCGACCGAATCTAGGGTGACATCCGCGATGGCCCCAAACCGGTGAACTCGAGCCGCGCGCATTCTTCCTCCACCTCCAACGGTACGCCGTCAAGCCCTGCTTGAACGGTAGCGGTTCCTCCCCATCACCGTCTCTCCAGAACCTCGACCCCATAGGGGCCAAGGGATACGGAAGTCACGGAGCCCTGACCTCCCATGGGCACGAGCGGTCCGGTTCCCGACATCTTTGGGGAAACGGTCATGGCATCCTTCGTCAGGTTGATGAACCATACGAAGCGACGTCCGTCCTCGTGCACCATTTGCCCCACCGACACGGCCCCGGTGTCGACGGTCACTTCAGGGGCGGCCCCGGCCCCGACGGCGAGTGCCCGGTACAGCCGCCACGTGTCCTCCGGATTGACCTCCGGAGTCTCGGCAGCCATGTACTCGATGGGATACGTACACAGCACCGACTGGCCACTCCCCAGCCCATTTCGAAGCAGCGCAGGCCTCCGTCGTGCGTCGACGGCGACGACCTCGGCGCCGTCAGGTGTAACCGGAAGACAACACCGAGAGTTCGCGTTCCCGGCGACGGCGAATCTCAACGTCGTCCCGGCCGCAATGTCCCCCAGGTCGAGCATGAAGGTCATGTCCAGAGTGTCGTCCTCGATCGGATCGACGAGCCCGTATCGGGTTTCCCTCCTTACCCCGAACAACTCGTGCATGGTGGGCCACCACGCGCCCCGCTGGTTGGTATGGGTCCCAACGAAGTACGAGGCGTAGACGGTCGCCCCGCCTCGGGCGAGCTCGGCCAACTGCGTCCACGTCGGAGAGGTCAGCGCCTTGGTCGACGGAACGATGTACAACGCCGCATCGCTGGGCAAGCCGGGGCCGGGATCGGAGGGATCCGGTTGTCCGGACTCGAGCGGAACGGGGGTGTCCAGTGGGGCGTCCGAGGTCAGGGCCGAAGCCGCTCGCCCGTAGAGGTTCGAGCCCCGCGGGGCCCCGCGTCGCTGATCCCCGGCCGATCCAGGGGTCCACACCACCGCATCTGATTCCCTCACAATAGAGATGGGCAGGTCGGCCTCACGGGCCGCGATGTATGCCTGCCGCAAGGTCGCCACGATGGTCGGTCCGTCACTGGCCTCGGTGAACGGGTATTGGTTGTCGAAGAAGCTCGATGCGATGAGGGCGATGCTCGAGTCGGGCCGGGAGCAACGTGCGAGGTCGACCGAAGATACAAGATCACGGAAAGCCCGCATCTCATGGGCCGCAGGCTTCGCCTGCCCATTCTTGTCGAACAATCCAAAGTGCAGTTCGAAAGGCCGATGGGTGTAGGGAGCCTGGTTAGCGAGGTCGTCGAAATCGGTGTTGTTCCAGGCGAGCCAACCCGTCGCCCCGGCGAGGAGGCTGTGGTGGAGCAATTGGCGATAGTAATCGGCGGCATGGGCGTCGGAGGTGTAGTCCGAACTCAAGCCGAACTCCTCGACGATCACGGGTTTCCCGTCCCGATGAAGCAGATCCACGACGAAACCGGCCCCCATGTGCTGGCGAATCTGATCCGTCTCCATCCGATAGACGTGGGGTCCCATGAAGTCTGTCAGCGGTGACAGGTCCCTCACCCTGAAGCCGTTGTCCACCCCAGAAGCCTCCACGCCGAAGACCCCATCCCCGATCCCCACGGGCTGGCTACCTCCGCCCGCACGTACGGCGTCGACCAGGATCTGAGCCCAACTGGTCACCTCATCCGGATCGACCCCCGCTCCGCGGCCCTTCCAGTCGACATATATGGGCACCTCATTCGTGAGAAGCCAACCGGCGATCGCAGGGTGATCGTGGAGCCTCGACACCAACTCCCTGACATAGAAAGCCTGGCGGGCGACGAACCACACGTCGGAGAGAAGGTCTCGTCCCCCCCTCCACGACGGATCCCAGTTTTGGCCAGACATGTGCCCGACGATGAAGGTGGGTATCGTCTTCATACCCCGGACGTCGTGCTTGTTGAGGAAATCCCGATATCGCGCGACGAGCCCGTCGTCGATCGTGTCCGGCGTCGGCTGGAAATCCGGCCAGTAAAAGAACGACCGGGTGGTGGTCATACCGTGGTTGTTGAGGCTGTCCAATTCCTGGATGATGCGATCCGAATCATAGGAACGCCACATAAGGGGGCCGCCCGCAGCCGACCAGAAGTTGACGCCGATCCATGTTTGGGGTTTCCCGCCCAGCGTTACCTTGGGATTGGGTCGCCTCATCGCATCCTCCCTCGGCTAGGAAACGTGCCACCCGGGGGCGGTCACGTCCCCTAGCGTACTGGGATCGAAAGCGATTCGATCGCGGCTGGACCCCTAGGCACCGGCTGCGTCGAGCCGTTCCCTCTGATCTTTGGTGAGCCGGACGTCCAGCGCTTCCATTAGTTGGAGGTATTGGTCCCAGGTCCTCGGTCCGATCAGGGGTAGGACGCGGACGTCTTCTCGCGCCATCATCCACGCGAGGACCAGCTGATTCGGAGTCGCGCCCGTCTCGTTTGCCACCTCGTCGAGGGCCTCGAACTTGGCCTCGGCGTCGGCCCCGCCATACCGCTCCATGATGAAGTGACCCGAGCGCTTCTCAGCGCTGTCGTAGATCCCCTTGAGGATGGGAGAGTAGGCGACGAGAGTCAGACCCGGTGTCTCCCTGAGGTAGTCGAACTGCTCGGGGGACACGATCCCGCCCCAGTCGATTCCAGCTTTGAGGTTCAGGTACGAATGCTCCTGCTCGATCGCGACGGGAGTCGGCCAACCGTGCACCCCGCACAGCACCCCGATGTGGGCCAGCCTCCACGAGGGTACGTTCGACCACCCATAGGCTCCGATCCTTCCGTCTTCCACAAATCCCGCCAGGGTCGAGAGGGTCTCCTGAAGCGGCGTCCGGCGGTCGTCGACGTGGATGTAATACAGATCCACGCTCGGGACCCGAAGCCTTTCGAGGCTTGCCGGCAAGGAGTCCTCGAGCACCTTCTTCGACGCCCCCAGGAAGTGCGCCTGGGCGTACTCCCAATTCGTTTCACCGTCGTCCCCCCAGGCCTTCTCCACCTCCTGGATCCTGGCGGTACCCTTCGTAGCCAGGTATACCTTCCCCCGCAGGCTGGTGTCCGCCATCCAACTCCCGAGCGTCTTCTCGGAGTGACCCCCATCGCTCGTCCTGTCGTTCCACCAGCAATAGCAGTCGGCGGTGTCGATCATGCCCAAGGCAGGAGACCCGTCCTCCGCCGCGAATCGCGGAACCACCTCGCCCACAAAGTGGTCGAGGATGCGCCTCGACTCCTTCTCCGGGGTCAGGGTCCCCATGTTCATGGCACCGAGCGCCAAAGGCGCCACGGTCCGTCCGTCCGCAAGCTTGACTCCGCGCAGTGAATCCGTCATGGTCTCGTCCTTCTCGATTCGACGCCCGAACCCGTTGTCCGGACGGCTGCTAGGTCGACCGTAGATGTTCGAGTGCGCTCTAAGTCAAGTCGAATCTGTCGTAGGATCGAGGCATGACAAAACCCCTCTCGATCACGGAGGCCGCCGAAGCCGCGGGCGTCTCCGCCCACACCCTCCGATACTACGAGCGCGTCGGCCTGCTGGCCCCCGTTGGCCGAGGCCCCGGAGGCCAGCGGCGTTTCACGGAAGCCGATCTGGGTTCGGTCCGATTTCTTAAGATGCTTCGGGCTACCGGCATGCCGATCCGGGAGATGATCGAATTCGTCGAATTGACCCGGGCCGGCGACCACACGGTCCCCTGGCGCATCGAGGTTCTCAACAAGCATCGGGAGGCCCTGCGGTCGCGAATGCACGATGACGCCTCCCACCTCGAGGCCCTGGACAGGAAGATCTCGGTGTACGAAGGCATGCTCGAGGAGGCCCGGAAGTCCGCCTGAGATTCGCCGATTCTTCGACCCGGCCTGGTGGTATCGGGTTACATTCGGACTGTGGGTGAAGATCCCAATGGCGGAATCCGGCACGTCGACGTTAGCGACGACTTGGCCATCGCCATGGTGCGCCAGCAACACCCCGACCTCGGCGACCTCGACATCGGCAGGCGGTACCTGTTCGAAGACCATGTCACTATCCGCCTGGGCGATGACCTCTGCCTCTACCTTCCCACCGTTCCCGGCCCAGGCGAGGCCATGGAATCCTCGGTCGAGTGGCTCGACTCCGTGGCGCACGATTGGTCGTTCCCCGCCAGCATCCCCGTGCGTATGGGAAAGCCCTGCCGCGGGTATCCCTTCGACTGGGAGATCTCCAATTGGATCGACGGGAGCAACGCCGCGGTTCTTCCCCTGTCCCGAGAGGCCGCCGCCTCCTTGGGTCAGGCTCTCCGCCAGGTTCACACTCCGGCCCCATCCGGGGCTCCCCTCGCGTCTGAAGCCGGTACCCCCCTCCCTCGGTTCAGAAAGCCGTGGCACGAACTCACCGCCAAGCTTCGCGAGGCGGTGGGCCCCCTGGGAAGCAGAATCGATCCCAGTGCTCTGGTCCCCCGCTGGGAGAAGGCCGTCGACGCCGTCATCGACATCCCCTCTCGCTGGGTCCACGGAAACCTCGACCCCCGATACATCGTGTCCGATCAGGGACGCTTCGCCGGTATCGGATCCTGGTGGACCTTTGGATCCGGTGATCCCGCGGCCGACCTCGCCGCGGCCTTCCTCCTCATTCCCCGCCAGGCCGAATCGCTTCTTCTTGAGACCTACGGACGGATATCCCGGGCGACATGGGATCGGGTCTCCGGCTACTGGCTTCTCCGAGCCTTGCGGTACGCCACCTCGTCCAATCCCTTTCTCTGGCGCCTCGGCTGGACTCGTCTCGAGGAACTGATCCGTCTCGGAGACATCGAATAGTCGTCCTCCCACCGCCGACCCCTTCCCCCGCCGACCTCCTGCCTCCGCCTTCGCCTTCGGGCCGTCTCCTGGATTCGAGCCCTTGTACGTGCCATGCTCGGCACATGGAATTGTTCGAGACGAAACTGCCCGGAATCGGCGTCCGCTATGAGTTCACGACCGACTCGGCAGACAGGGTCGGAGTGATCATCCGCCGGGATGGAAGGCGGGACATCGCCATCTACGATCGGGAAGACCCCGACTCCTGTCAGGGCACGATCGAACTCAGTGAGGGAGACGCCGGACGATTGGCCGAGCTCCTGGGAGGCACGACGATCACCGAACGGATCGATGGGCTTCGACATTTCGTCGAGGGCCTCGCGATCGAGTGGGTGACGATGCCCAAGAGAGGAGGCCTCAGCCACAAGACCATCGCCGACGGGAAGATCCGGACCCTGACTTCGGCTTCGGTCGTGGCCGTTATCCGAGGCGAACACGGCGTACCTGGCCCCGGACCAAGCTTCGAATTCATGCCGGGTGACGTCGTCCTCGTCATGGGAGACTCCAAGGCTGTCCACGCCGCAGCCGCCATCCTCACCGGGAAATGATCGCGCTAACCGACCCGGCTTCATCCGCGGTCAGCGCAGGAGCCGTCCTCATCAACCTGGGGGTCGTCCTCCTCCTTCTCGCGGCCTTGTGCAGGTTGGCCGCTCGTTTGGGTATTCCGTCCGTACCCCTGTACCTCGTCGGCGGCCTCTTCCTAGGAAAGGGGGGGCCCTTCCCGATCGATGCCGGCGACGAATTCCTATCCATCGGCGCAGAAATCGGCATCGTCCTCCTTCTCCTCCTCCTCGGACTCGAGTATTCCCCCCAAGACCTCAAAGACGGGATGCGCTCGACCTGGATAGCCGGGATCGTCGACCTCCTCCTCAACGGGCTCCCCGGACTCGGATTCGGGTTGATCTTGGGTTGGGGGTGGACGGCCTCCATCCTGCTGGCGGGCGTCACCTACATCTCCTCTTCGGGTATTATCGCCCGATTGCTCAACGACCTGGGACGCCTCGCCAACCGCGAGACGCCGATTCTCCTCAGCCTGCTCGTCATGGAGGACATCGTCATGGCGATTTTCCTGCCGGTCGTCGCGGTCTTGATTGTCGGGGCGAGCCTGACCCAGGGACTGATCGCCATCGCGATCGCCCTCGCGGTCGTTCTCCTGGCCTTCTCCGTCGCCTTTCGCTTCGGGGACCGGGTATCGAGGGCAATCCACAGCCACTCGAACGAATTGCTGATCCTGACGATTCTGGGTATCACGTTCCTCGTTGCGGGAATCGCCGATGCCGTCCAGGTTTCCACCGCGGTCGGGGCCTTTCTCCTCGGCGTCACCTTGTCGGGCCAGGTCGCGGACAGGGTCCGTACCCTTCTGCCCCCGTTCCGGGACGTCTTCGGCGGATTCTTCTTTATCTTCTTCGGCATGCGAACCGATCCCTCGACCCTTCCGCCAGTTCTGATTCCCGCCCTCGCTCTGGCCTTGATCGGGGTGATGACCAAGATCGCGACGGGGAGGTATGCGGCATCAAGGTCGGGCCTGGGGAAGAAGGCCCGGAGGCGGGCCGGACGTTCGCTGGTCGCGCGCGGAGAGTTCTCGATCATCATCGCGAGCCTTGGTGTCACCGCCGGCCTCGAATCGGACCTCGGCCCCTTGGCGGCGGCATATGTGCTGACCCTTGCGATCATCGGACCCCTATTGATGCGATTCACCGGACGGAAGACCATGCGCCGCGCAAAGTGATCGTCCCCACAGGCTTGTCCCTTGGCAAGCCGAAACGTCCCTACGTACGCTGGGTTGTATGAGGGAGAACCTGCCGACGATTGCTTTCGGCGGTACGGATATGGACATCACGCGCGTGGGCTTCGGCTCGTGGGCGATCGGCGGAGGCGGCTGGGCCTTTGCCTGGGGAGCCCAAGACGACGATCCTTCCATTCGGGCGATCCTCTATGCCGTCGAGCACGGGGTGAACTGGATCGATACGGCGGCTGTATACGGACTCGGCCACTCCGAGGAAGTCGTCGCCCGGGCGATGGAGGCCCTCCCCGAGAACGACCGGCCATACGTCTTCACCAAGGGTGGCCTCCGGTGGGACGAGGCCGACCCTATGGCCCCGGCGAAGAGGGTCGGGGACCCGGCCTCGATTCGTCTCGGGATCGAGCAATCGTTGAAACGCCTGAAGGTCGAACGTATTGACCTGTACCAGATGCATTGGCCAAGCGAGGACGGCACGACCGTCGAGGACTATTGGCCGGTCTTCGCCGAACTCGTCGACTCTGGCAAGGTTCGGGCCATCGGCCTCTCGAACCACGACGTACCCCTTCTCGACAGGTGCGAGGCCATCCGGCACGTCAACTCCCTCCAACCCCCCTTCAATTTGATCCGTCGGGGAGCCGCGTCAGATGTGCTTCCCTGGTGCGCTTCCCACGGGACCGGTGCGATCGTGTACTCCCCCATGGCGTCGGGAATCCTCACCGGGTCCTACACCGAGGAGAAGGCCGCCTCCCTCACCAAGGACGACTGGCGTCACAGTTCCGACAACTTCCGGGGCGAAGGCCTCAAACGGAACCTAACCCTCGTCGACCGACTTCGTCCGATCGCCGAATCACATGACACGACAGTGGGGGCCGTCGCGATCGCCTGGGTTCTGACCTTCCCTGGCGTGACCGGAGCCATCGTCGGGGCGAGAGGCCCCACCCAGGTCGATGGCTGGCTCCCGGCCGCCACCCTGACGCTTTCCGAAGACGAACTGTTCAGCATTCGTTCGGCGTTGACCGACCTCAAGGCAGGTGACGGCCCCATGAAGTCCGTGGTATAAACTGCCACGGTGCCACGCCCACAGGTGTAACGACCCCGGCGTCCCGCGGTGAGGCATCCCCTCCCCCCCTCAGTGCCTCCCGTGGGGCGCCGGCCCATGTAGACGGGACACGGCCCAGCCCTCGGGGGTTGGTACGGGGCTATCGCATACGCACGACCTTGGTCGCGGAGATGACGTTCTTGAGGGTCGCCAACGTCTCGGGATAGGCGCGGGTCTTGAGGCCGCAATCCGGGTTGACCCACAGGAGCGGTCCCGGAATCGACGCGCAAGCCTCCATCAACAATCCGGCGATTTCCTGGGTCGACGGGACCCGAGGGGAGTGGATGTCCCACACCCCGGGTCCGATCCCCCGTTCGAATCCATGCTCCTTAATGGCTGGCAGAACCTCCATTCGGGAACGCGCCGCCTCGATCGAGGTCACGTCGGCGTCCAGGTGGTCGATGGCGTCGATGATCTCCCCGAACTCGGAGTAACACAGGTGAGTATGAATCTGGGTATCGTCCTTCGCCCCCGCTGCCACGAGCCTGAAGGCCCCGACCGACCATTCGAGATAGGTGGCCTGATCCCTCTTCCTCAGGGGAAGGAGTTCGCGGAGCGCAGGCTCGTCGATCTGGATGATGGCGATCCCCGCCTCTTCCAGGTCGCGGACCTCGTCTCGAAGCGCGAGGGCGACCTGCTTGGCCGTTTCCCCCAACGGTTGATCGTCTCTCACGAAGGACCAGGCGAGTATGGTGACGGGCCCCGTGAGCATCCCCTTGACCGGCTTGTCGGTCAGGGACTGGGCATAGGAGGACCACTTGACCGTGATGGGATCGGGCCGTGAGACGTCTCCCCATAGGATGGACGGCCGGGTGCATCGGGAGCCATAGGACTGAACCCAGCCATGTTTGGTTACGGCGAAGCCGTCAAGGTGCTCCGCGAAGTACTGGACCATGTCATTGCGCTCCGCCTCGCCGTGGACGAGCACGTCGAGGCCGATTTCCTCCTGCAACATGATGACCGAGGCGATTTCGGCCTTCATGGCAGCCTCGTAGGCTTCATCCCCGAGCTCGCCCTTCTTCCAAGCCGCACGTGCCAACCGGATCTTCTCGGTTTGGGGGAAGGATCCGATCGTCGTGGTCGCCAACTCCGGCAGGTTCAGCCTCGCGGCCTGCATCTCGCTTCTCGCGGAAAAGTCGCCCCGCTCGTAGTCCGACGGCTTGATCCCGGCGACGGCCTCCCGGACGGAGGCAACGCTCGTTCCCGGGTAGTTCGCCCTCGCCTCGAGGGCGGCGCGATTCTCGGCCAACTCGTCCGCTATGACCTCGGGCCCCTCGGCCCGGGCGCGGGCAAGCATCACAATCTCCCGAACCTTCTCGTCCGCGAACGCGAGCCAGGGAAGAAGGTCTCCGAGGTGGTCCTCTCGTTCGAGGCTGAGGGGAACATGGAACAGGGATGTCGAACTCGACACGGAGACGGACCCCGAGAAGGGGAGGCAGGCGTCGGCCTTGGCTAGCGCCGCCTCAAGGTCCGTTCGCCAGACCTGGTGTCCGTCGACGACGCCAGCCACGACGGTCTTCCCCGAAAGGTCGACCCCTTCGGGAATCGTCCCCTTGACCAGGTCGAGGCCGATCGCCTCGACAGGCGACTTCGCGAGGACGGGGAGGGCGTCCTCGACCGATCCGTACGGCGCCGCCACAAAGATCGCCGGCCTCTCTTCGACAGCTCCCAGGACGTGATATGCCCGCTGAACTGCCTCGAGAACCTGCTCCCTCGGGGTGTCCCAGTCGGCAACCAACGCCGGCTCGTCGATCTGAATCCATTCCGCACCCGCCTTCGTGAAATCGGCGAGTAATTCGACATACACGGGAAGGAGGTCGTCCAAGCGCTCCAAGGGCCTAAAGGCGGGTGGCGCCTCGACGACTGACTTGGCCAACTGCAGGAAGGTGACCGGTCCGACGATGACGGGCCGGGTGAGGAATCCGGCCTTCTTCGCCTCGACGAACTCCTCCACACACCGGGTCGAGGTCAGGGAGAAGCCGTCATCGGGGGCGATTTCCGGGACGAGGTAGTGGTAATTGGAGTCGAACCACTTGGTCATCTCCAGGGGGGCGAGATCTCCGACCCCCCGGGCAATCGTGCTATAGCCGTCGAGGCCGATGCGTCCATCCGAGTCCACGACATCCGAAAATCTTTCCGGGATGGCCCCGACGGTCACGGCCATGTCGAGAACATGATCGTAGAAGGAAAATCCGGAGGGGATGGCGGAATTCTCGGGGTCGAGGCCCAGCGATGCCAGGTTGGTGAGGGTTGCGAGGCGGAGTTCCTTCCCCTTGGCCTCCAGGTCCTCCACCGTCGTCTTGCCCTTCCAGAACGACTCGAGGGCCTTCTTGAGTCCGCGATTCTTCCCGATTCGGGGATAGCCCAAGATCGTCCCTCCTGGGAAGGGGGACGCCTTGCGGGCACCGGAACGCTGAGTCATGGCTCCCTCGTTTTTAGATTGTCGGGACGCTCGACGAACCGTCGGTTCGGGTCGACGACCACGAGGCGCCTTGGAGTCTACCCGCTGCCCGTGTCCAAGGCCAACGGCCCATGACAGACTGTCGGGCATGACCGAAACCACTTCCCGCCGGGTCTCCTTCACCCGCCAGTCTCTGGGCTCCTACGTCGCGACCAACGACAAGGGGGCCACGCTGCGATTCGGGGTGTCGTCGGACGAAACCTTCTCCCCGGTCGAGCTCTTTCTCACGGCGATCGCCGGCTGCTCTGGGATGGACCTCGATTATCCGACGTCCCGACGGGCGGAACCCCTCCGATTCGATGTCATCTCGGAAGCCGAATACGTCAAGGACGAGACGGGCAACATCCTCAAAGACATCCGGGTCACCTTTCACGTGGTTTTTCCCGAGGGGGAAGACGGGGACAAAGCCCGAGCCCGCGTTCCCTCGGCCCTCAAGTCGTCCCACGACCGGACGTGCACGGTCTCCCGGACGGTAGAAAACGGGGCCACCATCACCCTTCAGACGTCCTAGGACATCAACCGAAGGCGCCAAGGCCCAAGGCACGAGCCAACGCCAACGCCCCTTCGTGGCGGTTGAAGGTGTATATGTGAATCCCCGGCGCCCCCGCCCGAAGCACGGCTCGACCCAATCGGGTCGCGTGCTCGAGGCCCGCTTCTCGGGCCGAGTCATCGTCTGGAGCATCGGCCAACGCCTGAAGAAGGGACGTGGGGACGGCCACTCCTGTCAACCGCTCCAGCCGAGCCGCCCGGGCCGCATTGGGCAGAGGGATGACCCCGGGTACGAAGGGCATCGTGATTCCCGCGGCCCTCGCGTCCTCGACCAAGACCGGGTAGAGGTCGGGGTCGAAGAAGACCTGGGTAATGGCGAAATCCGCCCCCGCGTCTTGCTTGCGGTGGAGCACCTCGAGACCCTCTCCCCGCCACGTCTCATAGACCTGGGCGGCAGGAGAGACCGCGACGCCGATGCTGACCTCCTCCGATCCCAATCCCCGGCTGGCCGCCACCTCCCTGATGAGGGCGACGAGATCGGAGGCGTAACTCAAGCCCCCCGGGTGGGGCCTCCAGTCGATATCTCCCTGGGGCGGATCCCCTCGAAGCGCGAGGAATCCACGCACCCCCTGGTCTAGAAACTCCCCTATGGTGTGGGATATCTGGTCCCGGGAGGCCGATACGCACGTCAGATGAGCCAAGGGTGGAAACGGGTATCTCCCGACCAGGTTCATGACGACCTCGCGACTCGAATCCCTGGACGTTCCCGATGCCCCATAGGTCACGGACACGAAATCTGGCGAGGCCTCCGCCAGTCTGCCGACGGTCTCGGACAGGGAGTCCCGGCCCTTTGGGGTACGCGGGGGATAGAGCTCGAAGGACAGGGTCGGGCTCGGCGCGGCGATTCGGTCTGCGATGGTCATCTCGGGAGCCCAGGGTATCGGCCCCCGAGCCTTCCCTCCAACTGGTGTTCCCTATCCCCTCGGACGATGGATCCATCCCAGGGGTTCCGGTTCGTGATACCCATGTGGGAGGCGTCCGGCAGACTTGGGGGATGAACGACGACGCGCCGGATCGATGCTTCGGCACCGGAGACCCCCTGATGGAGCGCTACCACGACGAGGAGTGGGGACAACCCGTCAAAGACGATGTTGAGCTCTTCGAGCGGATCATCTTGGAAGGATTCCAGTCGGGCTTGTCCTGGACCGTCGTGCTGAGGAAGCGGGAGGCCTTTCGCCGGGCATTCGCCGGCTGGGACGTCCGACGGATCGCGGGATATGGGGAAACCGACATTCAGCGCCTCCTTGAGGACCCTGGAATCGTGAGGAACCGGAGGAAGATCGAGGCGGCCATCGCGAACGCCTCGGCGCTCGTCTCCCTGTGGGACACCGGGGAATCTCTTACCGATCTCGTCTGGTCCCACGCGCCCGACGATCCCCGCCCCCATCGGCTGTCTTCGTGGAATGACATCCCGACCGAATCGGCGGAATCCCGAGCCCTGGCGAAGGCCCTCACATCGAAAGGCTTCACCTTCGTCGGGCCCGTGACCATGTACGCCCTGATGCAGGCCTGCGGCCTCATCGATTG
>CAYTLH010000133.1:0-6322 GCA_964438525.1 uncultured Demequinaceae bacterium
CGAGGCCCTCGCCCGCTGGGAGCACCCCGGGCGAGGCATGGTCGAGCCATCGGAATTCGTCCGCCTGGCCGAGCAGCGTGGACTCATCAGCCTTCTTACGGATCGCGTGATGCGGGATTCGCTCGATTGGTTCGGAAGCCACCGACAGCGGGAGGGCAAGCACCTATCCATCAACGTATCGGCTGCCGAGTTCTCCGATCCCGACCTCGACGGCCGTCTGCTCCACTCTTGCCAGGAAGCCGGGGTGGAGGCCGAATCCGTCACCGTGGAACTCACCGAGACGAGCGCAATGGAAGACCCCGTCCTCTCCCTCCAGCTCCTCACCCGGCTGAGACTCCGGGGCTTCCAGGTGTCCCTCGACGACTTCGGAACGGGATACTCGTCGATGCTCCAGCTCGCCCGGCTTCCCTTCAGCGAGCTCAAGGTCGACCAGTCTTTCGTCGGAAACGCCCATAAGTCTGATGAATCGCGCATCGTCGTCCGATCCATCATCGACCTGGGGCACGCCCTCGGCCTCACCTGTACGGCGGAGGGGGTCGAGCACGAGGGGGTCCTCTCGATCCTCACCAAGTACGGATGCGACTTCGCCCAGGGCCATCACATCGGCCGTCCGATGAAGCCCCAAGCCCTCGAGGCGTGGCTGAAGACGGCGAAGACCTAGCTCCGAACGGGACGGATCAACCGGAGGCGGACGTCGCCTGGCCGAGCACCCTGGTCCCGTCATAGACCACGATCGCCTGACCCACCGCGACCCTCGTCATGGGTCGTTCCAGATCCACGCGAAGCGCATCCCCAGCGACCGCGACCCACCCGGGCACCGGATCGCCATGAGCCCTCACCTGGACCAGGCAAGGGAGGGGATCGGCTGTCGAAACGTCGTCCGCAAGCCATACGACCCCGTTCCCTACAAGGGTGTCCACGCTCAAGGCCGCCCGGGGGCCGACGACGACCACGTTGCTCTCCGGCTCCACCCTCAGGACGTAGCGAGGTTCCCCGTCGGGCGCCGGGTCGGGGATCCTCAACCCCTTCCTCTGGCCGACCGTGAAGGAATAGGCCCCCCGGTGTTCCCCGACGATCCTTCCCTCGTCATCGACGATCTCCCCCGGTCGTTCCCCGAGCCGTCCCGCGAGGAACCCGGCCAGGTCTCCACCCGGCACGAAGCAGGCGTCCAGGGACTCCCGGCGGTCGTGGACCGCGAGGCCCCTCGCGGCCGCCTCGGCCCGAACCTCCGCCTTCGACGCCACCTCGCCTAGGGGCAGCAACGCCCTCCCCAGACGCGCCAAGCCGAGGGCGGCCAACACATACGACTGATCCTTGGCGACGTCCTGGGCTCGGTGGAGTTCCGGCGACGCCTCCCATCCGGGACGTACGATCCGGGCATAGTGTCCCGTCGCCACGACGTCGAATCCCCGAGCCTGTCCCCTGTCCAGGATGGCCTGGAACTTGATGCGTCGGTTGCACATCACGCACGGGTTGGGGGTACGACCGGCCGCGTATCCGGCGACGAACTCGTTCACGATATGCCGCTCGAACTCCTCCGAGAAATCCCATACCTCGAAGGGGATCCCCAACCGCTCGGCGACCCGGGACGCCTCGCCCGCATCGTCCGGGGAACGACAACCACGACCCGGATCCGATTCCTCCCCCAGGGAAAGGTGGACGCCCAACACCTCGTGCCCGGCTTCGACGACCCGGGCGGCGGCCACGGCGGAATCGACCCCCCCGGATAGGGCCGCCGCTACTCTGAGGGTGTCGGGGCGGGGCATGGGGTCACTCTATCGAGGCTCCCATCCCCGCACGTGGCTGCCCGACCCCGCCCAACGATGGGGGACAATGAGTGCCATGACCGCGCCGAACCCGGCACCCTACCGGATCGGATTCCACCTCATCCCCGAGGGTGCGGCCATCTCCGTATGGGCCCCCCACGCCGACGGCGTCGACCTGTGCCTCTTCGACGACGACGGCTCCGAAACCCGCCATCCCCTCGTCGGCCCCGAGACCGGCCTGTGGCACGGTCTCGTCCCCGACCTCAGGCCCGGCCAGCGATACGGCCTTCGAGCGCGTGGCCCGTGGGATCCGGCCTCCGGCCTTCGCTACAACCCGTCCCGGCTCCTCCTCGACCCCTATGCGCGGGGAATCGACGGAGACCTCGCCAAGGCCGCCGAAAACGGGTTCGAGGCGACGCTGTCGACCGACGACCCGACGGACTCCTCCCCCTTCGTCCCCAAGGCGGTTCTCTTGGCCCACCCGAGGGGTCGACCCACCACCCCCAGGCTTCGCATTCCCTGGGAGAAGACCATCATCTACGAGGCCCACGTCAAGGGCTTGACCATGCGGATGCCCGGCATCCCCCATCCGCTTCGGGGGACATACGCGGCCCTTGGGCACGCCGCCGTCATCGGACACCTCGCCGACCTCGGGATTACCGCCCTGGAACTCCTCCCCATCCACGCCCACGCGACCGAGCCCCGGCTCGAGCATCTCGGGCTCATCAACTACTGGGGCTACAACCCCCTGGGGTTCTTCTCCCCCCACCCGGCCTACGCCACCGAGGAGGCTCGGAAGGATGGACCCCAGGCCGTCCTCGACGAACTCCGGGGAGCGATCGACAGCCTCCACCATGCGGGGATCGAAGTCATCCTCGACGTCGTCTACAACCACACGTGCGAAGGGGACCTCACCGGACGGCACGTGTCCTGGCGGGGTTTCGACAACCGCGGCTACTACCGACACAAACCCGAGCAACCCGGGGTGCTGGACGACACGACCGGAACGGGCGGCCCCCTCGACTTCACCGAACCCCGGGTCATCCAGATGGCCCTCGACTCCCTCCGGTATTGGTTGACGGAGGTCGGCGTCGACGGATTCCGGTTCGACCTCGCCGCCACCCTGGGACGCACGGGTGAGGGCTTCGACCGGGGCCACCCGTTTCTCGTCGGCGTCACCATCGACCCCATCATCGGAGCCGCGAAACTCATCGCCGAGCCTTGGGACATCGGACCGGGGGGATGGCAAACCGGGGCCTTCCCGCCGCCCATGGCGGAATGGAACGATCACTTCCGCAACACCATCCGCTCGTTCTGGCTCGCCGAGACCAACCTTTCCCGACGCCGCAAGGACGCCCGCGGCGTTCGAGACCTCGGCTACCGGCTGTCCGGATCGTCAGACGTGTTCGGAAGCGACGACCCCACCCTGGCGCGGGGCCCGTCCGCGTCGATCAACTACGTCGCCTGCCACGACGGATTCACCCTGAACGACCTCACAACATACGAGAGAAAGCGCAACGAGGCCAACGGCGAACACAACAACGACGGCTCGAACAACAACCGCTCGTGGAATCACGGGGTCGAGGGCCCAACCGACGATCCGAGCATCCTGGCGGCGCGCCGTCGCTCGATGCGCAACCTGTTGGGGACGCTCTTCCTGTCCGCGGGCGTCCCCATGATCCAGGCCGGGGACGAGATGGGCCGAACCCAATTCGGAAACAACAACAACTACTGCCACGACGATGAGAGTGCTTGGTTGGATTGGTCCGGCGAGCACTGGCGGAAGGACCTCAGGGCGACGACGCGATACCTCATCTCGCTCCGCCGGGACAACCCCGTCCTCCGGCCTTCGGCGTTCTACCGGGGCACGGACGAGCGCGACCACTTCAGGAACGACCTGGCCTGGTTCGATCGAACGGGAAGCCCGGCGACCCACGAATGGTGGCACGAATCCTCGGTCCGCGTTGTCCAGATGATGCGTTCCGTCGCCGAGGGGCCGGACGCCCTCATCGTCATCAATGGCGACCCGGACGAGGCGGCGATCAGCATTCCCCGCGACCAGGGCCCCGCCTGGAGCCTGGTCTGGGATTCGGCGTGGGAGTCGCCCCATTCCAGGGAGGCGAAGGCCTCCCAACACGCCGATCCGGTCCAGCCCGGCAACGACCTGCGGCTTCCCCCGCATTCGATGCGGTTGTACCTCGGCGTCGAGGCGCCCTCTCGACCCCGTTAATCCACCAGATCGTTCGCCTGGTCGATGAGGTCCTGATAATCGTTGGGGGCGTCGTTGCCGATGTCGTCGAGCCCACCCTCGGGGGCGACATCGCCCGCGATGATCATGGCCTCGACGTCGGCGACGTCGATGACGCCCCTCATGTATTGCGATTCCATCGATGCCGGCACGAGGGGCATCGAAAGGTCTCCTCCATCCGATTGGGCAAGCGCGTACTTGCCGTCGACGAGCACCCACCCGCCCGAGGCTCGGTCGTAGGACAGGAAGAGCACGACGTCTCCCGCGCCCTTCACGGCGGCGGTTACGTCGAAGTCGCCCGTCGCGGCGCCGAGGTTCACGTCGAACGTCGACGGGACCGTACCCCGAAGCGACGTGTGGAGCCTGAATTCCCCGACGATGGCAAACGCCGACGGATCGGGATTCCCCTCGGGGGCGGGAGCGGCCCTTCCCCCGACGAAGGACCCCGCGACGATGTAGTCGGCCGCCGCGATGCCCTGACCCCCGAGGACATATTGCTGGATGCTCGTGGGGACGGACGGCGACATGACGGATGGATAGCCGACCTGCCGCTCGATGGCGAGTTGATTGAATTCGATCCGTTCCTCTTCGCTCGGCCCGCTCGAGCACGCCGTCACACCCGCCACGAGCATGACCGCCAGAGCCATCGTCGCTGCCCGTCTCATGCCGTTCCTCCCACCTTCAAGCCGCTCGGGCCTTCCCATCAAGGCTATGCCCACCGAGGTCCTCACACGAGGGGCGCACGGGCCTCGCGTTGTGCAGGGACATAAAGGGCGGTGGTGTAGTCCTGGACCATTCGGGTGGCCTGAACCTTCGGCCCCAGCGTGGCGAGCGTGTGGCGAACCCTGGCCACCCACTCGACGGGCACGCCGTCGACCCGTCCGTCGTAAAAGAGCGGGATGACCTGATTCTCCAAGATCTCGTACAGCCGCTGGGCCTCCAGGTCGTCGCGTTCGTCGGGCGTCGCCGCGCCGTCCGCGCTCGGGATGTCCCAGCCGTTCACCCCGTCCGACCATTCGTCCCACCACCCGTCCCGGGTCGACAGGTTGAGCGCCCCGTTGAGGGCGGCCTTCATGCCCGACGTCCCGCAGGCCTCATGAGGCCGGACGGGATTGTTCAGCCAGACGTCGCATCCGGGCAACAACTCGCCCACGACGGCCATATCGCAATTGGGGAGGAAGACCATGTGTTCACGGATGTCCTCGCGGTCCGTGAACTCCACGAGGTCCTGGATCAGTTCTTTTCCAGATTCGTCGTGGGGGTGGGCTTTTCCGGCGACGACGATCTGGACCGGTCGGTCCTCCCGGATGAGGAGCGCACGGAGCCGTTCGGGGTCGCGAAGCATGAGGGTCAGGCGCTTGTACGTGGGAACCCTTCGCGCGAAGGCGATGGTCAGGACGTCGGGGCGGAACACCGAATGCACCCACCGGATCTTGCGCGGGGAGAAACCCCGCTCCAGGAGCGAGGCGTGGAGCCTCCTCTGTGCCGCCTCGACGAACAGGATGCGCTGCTCCCGCAGAACACCCCAGAGCTCCTTGTCCGAGACGAGGTCGCCCTTCCACGCGGCGAAATCCCCACCGAGCCGGGAGTCTTGGATCTCCGCGAGATCCCGATCCATCCAGGTCGGGCTGTGGACGCCGTTCGTGATCGAGGAGATGGGAACATCCCGAACCTCTCGATCCGGCCATAGGTTCCTGAACATCTCTCGAGAGACCTCGCCGTGGAGAAGCGACACGCCGTTCGCCCGTCCGGCGACCCTGAGCCCCATCAGCGCCATGTTGAACCGCCGGGGCTCGGGCCAGTCGTCCGTCTCCTCCCCCAGGCCCAACACTCGACCGGCGAAATCCTCTCCCCCCCATCCGGGAGTCGAGAAATACTTCCGCACCAACGCGGGGTCGAAGCGATCGATCCCCGCGGGGACCGTCGTGTGGGTCGTGAAGATCATCGATTTCCGGCTATCGGCGAGCGCCTCGTCGAAGGACATCCCCCCGGAGACTCGCTTGTTGATGCGTTCGAGGGCGACGAAGCCGGCGTGGCCCTCGTTCATGTGAAAGACGGTCGGCATCGGGGCGTCGTACAGCGCGCAGAACTCCCGGAGGGCCCTCATGCCCCCGACGCCCAGAAGGTACTCCTGACGGATGCGCGTCTCGGCGTCGCCACCGTACAAACGGTCGGTCAGGGCCCGCATCTCCTCGCTGTTCGATTCGACGTCGGTGTCCAGCAGGAGCAAGGGGACCCTCCCGACATCCGCCTTCCAGATGGCGGCCCTCATCGTCTCGCCGCCGGGAAGGTCGAGCCCGATCTCGAC
>CAYTLH010000134.1:0-3800 GCA_964438525.1 uncultured Demequinaceae bacterium
ACCGTCATCGTCGTCGCCCAACGCGTCTCGAGCATCATGGACGCCGACCAGATCCTCGTCCTCGAGGATGGGGTCGTCGTCGCGACCGGCACCCACGATGAACTCGTCGAGACGTCTTCCACCTACCGCGAGATCGTGGAGTCCCAGCTTCGGCCGGAGGAGGTCGCATGACCGCGCGAACCGGGGGAGCGCCGCAGCGCCCGGCCGTCCAACCGCCGAGGCGACGCGGTCCGATGGGTCATGGCCCCTTCGGAGGCATGAGCATGCCCGCCGAGAAGGCGATGAACTTCGGCCCGTCCGCCAAACGCCTCGCGGGGCTTCTTCGGCCAGAGAAGTGGCTCGTCGGCTTCGTCCTCCTCATCGGGGCCGCGGCCGTCGCGCTCGCCGTCGCCGGACCCAAGATCCTCGGCAAGGGGATGACCGCGATCTTCAACGGCTTCACGAGCAGGGACGGCATCGACCTCCATTACCTGCACTCGATCCTGCTTCTCGTCATCGGCGTGTACGTCACGTCGTCCCTCTTCATGTTCATCCAGGGGTACATCCTCAACGGCGTCACGCAGCGGACCATCTACAAGCTCCGTGAGCAGGTCGAGGAGAAGGTCCACCGTCTTCCGCTCAGCTACTTCGACAAGACGACGCGCGGCGAAACGTTGAGCCGCCTGACGAATGACATCGACAACGTCTCCCAGACACTCCAACAGACGCTGGCTCAGGTTTTTACATCCGTGCTCACGGTTTTCGGCGTCATGGGGATGATGCTGTCGATTTCATGGAAGCTCTCGCTCATTTCCCTCGTTTCGATCCCCCTGACCCTCCTCATCGTCACGTTCGTCGCCAAACGCTCGCAGAAGCTCTTCGTCAAGCAGTGGACTCACACGGGAGAGCTCAGCGGCCAGATCGAGGAGACGTATACCGGCCATGCGCTCGTCAAGGTTTTCGGTCGGAGGCGCGAGGTCGAGACCCGATTCGCGGAGAAGAACGAGGAGTTGTATCAGGCGAGTTTCGGAGCACAGTTCGTCAGCGGGACGATCATGCCCTCGACCATGTTCGTCGGGAACCTCGTCTACGTCGCCATCGCGGCCGTCGGGGGCGTCATGGTCGCGCACCGGACCCTGGCATTCGGCGACGTCACCGCGTTCATCCAGTACTCGCGGCAGTTCACCCAACCCTTGAGTCAACTCGGCTCGATGGCGAACCTCCTCCAGTCGGGAGTCGCCTCCGCCGAGCGCGTCTTCGAATTGCTCGACTCCGATGAGCAGGAGCCCGATCCCGAACCCGCCGAGTCGTCCAAGCGCCGCACCGGGCGCCTCGTCTTCGAGGATGTCTCCTTCCGCTACCTTCCGGACGAGCCGCTCATCGACGATCTCTCGCTCGTGGCCGAACCGGGCAAGATGATCGCCATCGTCGGGCCCACGGGGGCGGGGAAAACGACGCTCGTCAACCTCATCATGCGGTTCTACGAGCTCGACGGCGGCCGCATCACGATCGACGGCGTCGACATCTCCCACATGACCCGCGACGACCTCCGTTCGCGCACGGGGATGGTCCTCCAGGACACGTGGCTCTTCGCCGGGACGATCCGCGACAACATCGCCTACGGACGCCCCGGGTCATCGGAGGCCCAGATCCACCGCGCCGCCGAGGCCGCCCACGCCGACGGGTTCATCCTCTCCCTTCCCGAGGGCTACGACACCGTCCTCGACGACGAGGCGTCGAATATCAGCGTGGGCGAGCGCCAGCTCATCACGATCGCCCGCGCGTTCCTCGCGAAGCCGAGCATTCTCATCCTCGACGAGGCGACATCGTCCGTCGACACCCGCACGGAGTTCCTCGTCCAGCACGCGATGGAGAGGCTTCGCCGTGACCGGACAAGTTTCGTCATCGCCCACCGTCTGTCGACCATCCGGGACGCCGACCTCATCCTCGTCATGGAGCACGGCCGCATCGTCGAGCGCGGGACACATGAGGAATTGCTCGCCCGGTCTGGCGCCTACGCCGAGCTCTACCACGCGCAGTTCGCCGCACCGATCGAGGGATAGCACTCCGCGGGGTGGTTTGGGATTTGCCCCCCCCGGTGCTATTCTGATGCCGCATTCCACGGGGGTTCGGCGTAGCACGAACCTGAGAACCGGGAGCAATCCACGAGGAGCGCGTCTTCATCGGCGTAGGCCGGCGGCGCACCATACATCCGTGGTCAGCTCGCACCTTGGAGCCATCAGGCCCGTGCGAGGAAAGGACAAGCGTGACAGCAACCAACGAGGGTTCCGGGGTTCCGGACACCTCCCAATCACTCAGCGCCATGAAACTTCCCCAACTCCAGGCTCTGGCCTCCGAGTTGGGCGTATCCGGCGTGACATCGATGAAGAAGGGCGATCTCATGGACGCCATCAAGAACGGGGGCGTCGTTCAGGCCCCCCCTCAGTCTGAAACCCAGGAATCCAAGCCCCAGGAGTCGAAGGCCCAGACCCAGGAGGCCCAGCCGGAAGCGCCGGCCTCGAACGAAAGCTCCGAGGATCGCGCCCAGCGGGCCAAGCAGGCCGTATCCGCGGTCTCCGGTGACCCCCAGAACGGAGCCCAGTCGGGCGGCGGTTCAGGCGGGGAGAGGTCCTCATCGAGGCGACGCCGGGGTCGAGGCCGAGGACGCGGTCCCCAGCGGCCCCGCGGGGAAGGGGATCGCGGCGACGAGCGTGAGGATGACGAGGTCAGGGAAGGCGAGGAACTCACTTCCGTCGGTGGCCTGGTCGATATCGTCGACAACTACGCCTTCATCCGAACCTCGGGGTATCTGCCCGGCAAGGCCGACGTGTACGTCTCGGCCAATCTGGTCCGGAACTTCAAGCTTCGGCGCGGGGACGCGATCACCGGGATGGTTCGCCCTCCCCGGCCGGGGGAACGTGGTCAGCGCCAGAAGTTCAATGCCCTGGTGAAGGTGGAGACGATCAACGGCGACCCCGTGGACAAGTCCTCGAGCCGCGTGCACTTTGCCGATCTCACCCCGCTCTACCCCCAGGAGAGGCTCCGCCTAGAGACCAAGCCCAACGAGATGACGACCCGGGTTATCGACCTGGTCGCTCCCATCGGCAAGGGCCAGCGCGGCCTCATCGTGTCGCCCCCGAAGGCGGGGAAGACCCTGGTGCTCCAGGCCATCGCCAATGCCATCACGACGAACAACCCCGAGGTGCACCTCATGGTCGTCCTGGTTGACGAGCGGCCCGAAGAGGTCACGGACATGCAGCGGACGGTCAAGGGCGAGGTCATCGCCTCGACGTTCGACCGCCCGGCCTCCGACCACACCGCCGTCGCCGAGCTCTCGATCGAGCGCGCCAAGCGGCTTGTCGAGACCGGCAAGGATGTCGTCATCCTCCTCGACTCCATCACGAGGCTCGGCCGGGCCTACAACATCTCGGCCCCCGCCTCGGGTCGCATCCTCTCCGGTGGAGTCGACTCGTCCGCCCTCTATCCGCCCAAGCGATTCTTCGGGGCCGCCCGCAACATCGAGGACGGCGGATCGCTGACGATCCTCGCGACGGCACTCGTCGAGACGGGGTCGAAGGCCGACGAAGTCATCTTCGAGGAGTTCAAGGGCACGGGCAATATGGAACTCAGGCTCAGCCGGGCGCTCGCGGACAAGCGGATCTTTCCCGCCGTGGACGTCGACGCCTCCGGCACGCGACGCGAGGAGATCCTGCTTCCGGCGGACGAACTCAAGATCTCGTGGAAGCTGCGACGCGTGCTCAGCGCGCTCGACCAGCAGCAGGCCATCGAACTCCTGCTCCAGAAGCTCAAGGAGAACAAGA
>CAYTLH010000135.1:0-5872 GCA_964438525.1 uncultured Demequinaceae bacterium
GCGGGGACGGTCCGGGGTTTCACGGGGAAGCTCGGGAAGAAGCGGGCCGCGACCCTGTCGCTCGTGACAGCACGCAACGCCGGGGTCTCGTCGACGGGTTACCGCGTGGAGATGGTGCGGATCGACCGGGCGCTCCCCCGAGTCGAGATCGTCCCGCACGGACTCGCCGGGCGGGTCACCGCGGGCGGGGACGACATCCTCGACCTCGAGTCCGCCGAGTTCAACGAGCGGTTTCGGATCATGGCCGACGACCGGCGGTACGCCCACGCGGTCCTCACGCCCCTGATGATGGAGCGCCTGCTGAAGGACGACGTGCGCGGTCTCACCATCGCCATCGACCGCGATCGCGTCGTCGCCTGGCGTCCGGCCTCCCGCTTCAGCACCCGCCGCATCGAGAAGAGGCTCACGGTGCTCGCCGATGTCGCCGCCCTCATTCCCGCGCACGTGCTCTCCACGTATGGCAAGGAGGGCGACGCGTCGGCCTTCGAGAAGGGCGACAGGCCGGCCCTCGCGTCGGGAAGGGACGACGAAGAGGCGACGAGGAAGAACTGGCTCGCCGTCGCCGCGATCGTCACGATCCCGCTGACGCCGCTGTCCCTGGCGTTCGCCCACGCGTCGATTCGGGCGAGCCAGCGCGGGGAGGCCGACAACGTGTTCACGGCCAGGATGATCGCGGCCTACGAGTGGGGCTTCATCGCCGTGATTCTCGGCCTGATGATCGGGATGTTCGGCGGGTGGGGCCTGGGCCTTATCGATCCGGAGGCGCTCGCCGAGTAGGCCGAATCGCACCACCGATGGGAGCATGAACTACCACCGACGAGGGGAGCCGTGATGACCGAACCCACAACAGCACAGCCGCAGCGTCCTGTTTCGAAGACCTCGAAGTTGCTCAATGGTCTCGTTTTCGTATTGTTCAGATGGAGGACTCTCCTGGTCGGGTTTGTCCTCGTACCGGTTGGTGCCTTCATGATCGTCACGGGAAAGAACGACACGCCGGGATGGCTCCTGATCTTCCTCGGCGCCTGCGTCCTCCTTCTTATCGTGGTCGTCGCCGTGCAGTGGCGGCTCCGGCAGGACATGATCGGGGCCGCGAGGCAACTGGGATTTCAGCCCGGCGGACAAGAAGGGCAGGTGCGCCAACTGGGGCTGACCCGATACCCATTCCAGTTTCGGGCGAATCATCCGGTGAAGG
Source organism: uncultured Demequinaceae bacterium (assembly GCA_964438525.1). GTDB lineage: Bacteria > Actinomycetota > Actinomycetes > Actinomycetales > Demequinaceae > JAFGBM01. The sequence continues at coordinate 1,193 of CAYTLH010000135.1, forward strand.
CCTTCATGCTGGGCGCGTGGAAGGGCCACCGGGCATTGATGTTCTTCTTCCCCCACCTGGGTTCTTCGAGCAATCCCGTGCACTACTGGATCGACACGATCGAGATGCCAGGGTATCTTCCCTGGCTCGAACTCCACCCCCGCAAGAACAAGCGCCGCAGGTTCTACCTTGGGGACGATGTCACCGTCGATTCCGCCGAATTCGACGCGCAATGGCGGATCAAGTGCCGCAACGCCGATTTCGCACGCGAGTTCCTGCATCCGGGGATGATTCAGCACCTGGTCGCTTTGGGAGATAAGGGTGTGCCCGTGACGTTCGACGGGCGCCGGGCGTACATCTGGACGGTCCGGCAGGACGCGAAGGAGGAGAGCCTCGCCGGCCATTTCGACCTGCTGACGGATCTCGTCGCTCTGATCCCCGCCCAGGTTTGGAGGAAGTACGGGAGCGACTCACCGATCCCGGAGCCGGGGAGTGACGGCACCGCCTCTTCCGGCTAGGCCCAGCAGTTCGGCCCCACGTGGGACAGGAACAACCTGGCGTGGCTCTCCATTGCCGCGTCCCTCTTCCTGTTCTTCCCCGTGGGGATATTCCTGGGGCACTGGGCGATTCGCGCCTACAGGAAGGGGGAGGCCTCGAACTTCAAGGCCGCCGTGGTCGGAACCGTGCTCGGCTACGCGGTGGGGGTGCTCATCGGCGTAACCTTCATCATGGCGTCTTTGGGGTACTAGGCTTATTCGCCCGTCACCAACTCCGCGTCGCGGGTCGTGACCGTCGCGGGCTCGTCGTCGTCGGCGTCGGGCACGGGGACGATGTCCATGGACCGCACCCGGCCGGCCGACTTGAGGTCCGCCTCGGCCAGGCGTACGGCCCCGACCTTTGCCTCCGGAACCAGCAGCTCGACGGAGGCGATCTCCGTCCGCTGGGACACCTTCGCCTCCGACTTGATCTTGCGGAGCGCGGTGAGGGCCTCACCCGCGGAGGCGAGAAGCGTGGCGCCGTTGGGGAGGGCGGACGCGGCGGATTCGGGGAGGGAGGAGTCCGCGGCCACCGGCACCCGGAGCGTCGAGGAGTCCGGCCACTCCGCCCGGTGCACCGACCCGTCCCGCCACCAGCTCCAGACCTCCTCGGTCGCGAACGGCAGCACGGGCGCGAACAGCTTCAGGAACACGTCGAGCGCCAGGACGAGCGCCGTCCGCGCCGACGCCGCCCCGGGCTGGCACGCCGCGAACGCGTCGACCGCCTGACCCGGCGCCACCCCGTCATACGCCCGTGCCTTGACCAACTCGAGGTAGTCGTCGCAGAACGTCCAGAAGAACGTCTCGGCCGCCTCCAACGCCCCCGTGTGGTCGTACGCCTCGAACGCGTTGGTCGCGGCGTCCACCACGTCGGCCAACGCGGCGAGCATGGCGAGGTCGAGCGGCTCCGTCACGGGCGAGCTCACCACGTGCGCCGCGGCTTTGAGCCCGTCGGCCAGCGACTCGTTCGCCGCCGACTCGATCCCCGTCGCGCCGAGCACGAACTTCGACGCGTTCAGGATCTTCGTCGCCAGCCTCCGCCCGATCTTCATCTGTCCGGTGTCGAACGCCGCGTCCACCCCGAGCCGCGCCGACGACGCCCAATACCGCACGGCGTCGGGCCCGTGCTGCTCGAGCAGCCCCATCGGCGTCACGACGTTGCCCTTGGACTTCGACATCTTCTTCCGGTCCGGGTCGAGGATGAAGCCGGAGATCGCCGCGTGCTTCCACGGCAGGGTGTCCTGCTCCAGGTGCGCCCGCACGACGGTCGAGAACAGCCAGGTTCGGATGATGTCCTGGGCCTGGGGCCTCAAGTCCATCGGGAAGGTGCGCCGGAACAGGTCCGGGTCGTCGCGCCACCGGCACGCGATCTGGGGGGTGAGCGACGACGTCGCCCACGTGTCCATGACGTCGGCCTCGCCCACGAAACCGCCGGGCTTGCCGCGCTTGCCCTCCTTGAATCCGGGCGCCGGCTGGGAGGACGGGTCGACGGGGAGGTCGGCCTCGTCGGGGAGGAGGACGTTGTCGTAGTCCGGATTGCCGTCGGAGTCGACCCCATACCAGACGGGCAGCGGGACGCCGAAGAATCGCTGGCGAGAGATGAGCCAGTCGCCGTTGAGTCCCTCGACCCAGTTCTGATAGCGGACGCGCATGAAGTCCGGCGCCCACTTCAGCTCATTGCCGCGAGCGAGCAGGGCCGTGCGGAGCTTCTCGTCCTTTCCCCCGTTGGAGATGTACCACTGACGGGTCGTGACGATCTCGAGGGGCTTGTCGCCCTTCTCGAAGAACTTGACCGGGTGGGTGATGGGGGTCGGGTCGCCCTCCATGGTCCCGGATTCGGCGAGCATCTCGACGACGCGTTTCTGGGCGCTGAACACGGTGAGGCCGACGAGTTCGGCGTAGGCCGCGCGGCCGGCGTCCGAGTCGAGGCCGGCCGGGGGGTCCGCGACCAGCCGTCCGTCGAAGCCGAGGATGGCCCGGGTCTCGAGCCCGAGCTCGCGCCACCACACGACGTCGGTCACGTCCCCGAAGGTGCAGATCATGGCGATGCCGGAGCCCTTGTCGGGCTCGGCGAGGTGGTGGGAGACGATCGGGACCTCGACCTCGAAGAGCGGGGTGCGGGCCGTCTTGCCGAAGAGGGGCTGGTAGCGCTCGTCGTCGGGGTGGGCGACCAGGGCGACGCACGCGGGCAGCAGCTCCGGCCGGGTCGTCTCGATGGGGATGTCGCCGTCCGGCCCGGCGAACGCGAGCCGGTGGTAGGCGCCCTCCATCTCCTTGTCCTCGAGCTCAGCCTGGGCCACCGCCGTGCGGAACGTCACGTCCCACATCGTCGGCGCCTCGGCCTGGTACGCCTCGCCGCGGGCGAGGTTCCTTAAAAAAGCCTGCTGGGCGATCGCCTGCGCGCCGGCATCAATGGTCTGGTACGTCCTGGTCCAGTCGACGCTGAGCCCGAGGTGCCGCCAGAGGGCCTCGAACTGCTTCTCGTCCTCGGCCGTGAGCGTCTCGCAAAGCTCGATGAAGTTCCGGCGGCTGACGGGCATCTGGTCGGAGGCCTTGATCGACTTGGTGTCGCCGGCGTGGGGAGGGGTGAAGTCGGGGTCGTACGGGAGGGACGGGTCGCACCGGACGCCGTAGTAATTCTGGACGCGGCGCTCGGTCGGGAGCCCGTTGTCGTCCCAGCCCATGGGGTAGAAGACCTCGAGGCCGCGCATGCGCTTGTAGCGGGCGACGAGGTCCGTGTGGGTGTAGCTGAAGACGTGGCCGACGTGGAGGGACCCGGAGACGGTCGGCGGCGGCGTGTCGATCGAGTAGACGGCGTCGCGGGGCTTGGTCGCGTCGAAGCGGTAGAGGCCCTGGGCCTCCCACGCCTCGTTCCACTTGTCGTCGAGGCCGTCGACCGTGGCCTTCTCCGGGATTCGAGTCACGGTGGTCATTATTCCAGGGCCCAGGGGGTACGGCCGACGGGGCGGCGAGTTCGGTGGCGTTGTCCGGGGTTGGCGATCTGGATGTAATCGAGGTCAGGAATGACGGGGGGTAGTTGTGCTATATTGTTAGTTGGCTAACGAATGGTTAGCCTCCGGAGGGGCGGCCTGAAGGCCGGCTTGAACGGATCAGCATCAAGCAAGGAGGTCTGAGGATGAACGACATCCATAGGACCGGGGGCAAAGCCCCCAACAAAGACCACGACGGTCGAGAGGACAGCCTCGTCCGCACCCTGGGACGCACGGCCCGCGTCATGCGGAGTCACCTAGAGGCAACCATGGCGGACGTCCCCGGCGGGATGGGCACCTGGTGGGTGCTCCGGCACCTGCACAACGCGGGGCCCCAGGCCCAGGCGGACATCGCCAGGAGCGTGGGGGTCGCGGGATCGACCCTGACGCGTCGGATGGAGCAGATGGAGGCCGACGGCCTCATCACCCGCACGGCGGACGACACGGACAACCGTCGGATCGTCGTGAGCATCAGCGAGCAGGGTGAGGCCCTGCGCAAGGCCCAGCGCGAGAGGACGGAGGCCGAGGAGGGCCGGCTGGTCGAGGGTGTAGCGCCCGAAGACCTCGAGGCCCTTCAGCGGGTCATCGAGCGAATCCGCGAGAACCTCAAGGCCCTGGGCACCGACCCCGATGTGCGGGGCAAGGGGCACGGCGGCGGGCGCGGATTCCGCACGGGATTCGGACCCGGCCGGTCCGGCGGACGCGACGGCGGCGTCCACGGGGGCGGCGGAGGCCGCGGTCGAGGTGCAGGTGGAAGAGATCACGACTAACTGACCGGCGGGAGGCCTTGGGGCCGAAAGGCCCTAGGTCCCCCCGGGGGTTTGGGGCGATGGTCCTAGACTGAACCCCGAAGGGCCGTCGATCGGCGGCTCACAACCCAAGAAGGTGGATGTAGATGAACATCTCTGACGCGCCGTTCGTGATCACCGATCTCGCGGCGATGGAAATTCTCGACTCGCGAGGGAACCCGACCCTCAGCGTCGAAGTCACCCTCGACTCCGGGGAGACCGGCCAGGCCGGCGTCCCCTCGGGCGCCTCGACGGGCAGCCGCGAGGCGGTCGAGCTTCGGGACGGCGACAAGGACCGCTACGGCGGCAAGGGCGTGCTCAAGGCCGTCGCCAACACCAATACCGAGATCAAGGAGCTGGCGACCTCGAAGAAGTGGGCGTCGCTTG
>CAYTLH010000136.1:0-6606 GCA_964438525.1 uncultured Demequinaceae bacterium
ACCCGTGGTCGACCCCAACGGCCTCACCCCCCTCGGCATCCGTCACGCGGCCTTCGACCTGCGGATCCGGGGGTACAAGACGGCCGACGTCGACGCCGCGCTCGACCGGTTGGAGGACGCCTTCGCCGCGCGGATCAAGGAGCAGTACGTCCACCAGAACGGAATCGAGGCCTGGCACGCTCAACTGGCCGGGCGCGCCCAGGTCCTGTACGAACGGCTCCGGAGGCCGAGGGGCCAGCGGTTCTCCCGGCCCAGATTCCTGGGCCGCGGATACAAGGCCGGGAAAGTCGACGACCTCCTCGACCGGTTGACGGCCTTCTTCGACAAGGGGAACCCCCTCACCGCGGGCGAGTTGCGATCCGCAACCTTCCCCCGTCGGGCGAAGTGGCGGTCATACGACGAGGCTAAGGTCGACGCCTACCTCGCCCGGGCCGTCGACATCCTCCAGGGCGTCTAGGGGGAGGGGATGTCCAGCGCCCGCACCGTCGCCATCCTCGGCTCGACGGGATCGATCGGCCGCCAGGCGCTCGACGTCATCCGCCGCAACCCCGACCGGTTCCAGGTCGTGGCGCTCGCGGCCGGGGGCGGGGAGGTGGGGATGCTCGCCGACCAGGCGTCAGAGTTCGGGGCGGGGAGCGTCGCGGCGGCCGACACCGGGGCCGGGCCCTCGCTCGAGCAGGCGCTGCCGGGGGTGACGGTTCGAGCCGGGGGAGGGGCGGTCGAATGGGCGGCCGGATTGGGGGCGGATGTCGTCCTGAACGCGGTGACGGGTTCGGCCGGGTTGGGGCCGACGCTGGCTGCGATCGACGCCGGGTCGACGTTGGCGCTCGCGAATAAAGAGAGCCTCGTGGCCGGCGGGACGCTCGTGCTCGAGGCCAGGAAGCGTCCGGACCAGATCGTTCCGGTGGATTCCGAGCACTCCGCCATCGCCCAGGCGTTGCGGGCCGGGGGGGCAGACGAGGTCCGGCGCATCGTGTTGACGGCGTCGGGGGGTCCATTTCGGGGCCGGGCCCGCGCGGACCTTGCCTCCGTCACACCGGAGGAGGCGTTGAAGCATCCGACCTGGTCCATGGGGCCCGTCGTCACCGTCAACTCCGCCACCCTCGTGAACAAGGCCCTCGAGGTCATCGAGGCCCATCACCTGTTCGGGATTCCGCTCGAGAGCATCGATGTGGTCGTCCATCCGGAGTCCATCGTGCATTCCATGGTGGAGTTCGTCGACGGTTCGACCATCGCCCAGGCCTCCCCGCCGGACATGCGGCTCCCCATCGCACTCGGGCTCGGTTGGCCCGACCGGGTCCCGGACGCCGCCGAGCCCTGCGACTGGTCGGGGGCGCAATCCTGGACCTTCGAGCCGCTCGACGAGGAGGCCTTCCCCGCCGTCCGGCTCGCCCGCGAGGCCGTCGTCGCCTCCCCCCTCCACCCCGCGGTGTTCAACGCCGCGAATGAGGAGGCCGTCGCCGCGTTCCTCGACGGGGCCATTCCATTCCTGGGGGTCCTCGAGACGGTCGAGTCCGTGCTCGCCGACGTCGGCAAGGGGGGCTGGACCGGGAAGGCGGCGCCGGGTGCGGCCACCACCGCAGGCCTCACCCTCGAGGCGATCCTCGAGGTAGAGGCCTGGGCACGCGACGCCGCACGGGCCCTCACCGGCCACCCGGGAACTCGGGGGCCGGCGGGAACGTAGAGTACTCGTATGGCTTTCACCATCGGCATCCTCATCCTGCTCGTCGGCATCACGATCTCGATCGCCCTCCACGAGCTGGGCCACATGGTGCCCGCGAAGCTCTTCGGCGTCCGGGTCCCCAAGTACGTCGTCGGTTTCGGCCCGACCCTGTGGTCCAGGAAATGGGGCGACACCGAATACGAGATCAAACCGTTCCCCCTGTGGGGCTACGTCCGCCTCATGGGGATGGTCCCTCCGGCGGACGAGGTCAAGCCGGTCAAGGGGACGGGGTGGACGGCCCGCATGATCGAGGAGACGAGGGCCGCGGCGGCCGAGGAGATCGAGCCCGGGGACGAATCCCGGGCCTTCTATCGTCTCTCCTGGCCCAAGCGGGTTGTCGTCATGGCCGGGGGGACGTTCATGAACCTCTTCCTCGTCGTCCTGATCTTCACCGGCATCGGGATCTTCTACGGGGCCGAGACCACGGTGCCGACCGTCGCCGGCGTGGTCGAATGCGCCACCCCGACGGGGGAGGACGGGGAATGCCTGGCCGCGGATCCCCCCACGGCCGCCAGCCTCGCGGGATTCGAGGTGGGGGACACGATCGTCGCGGTCGACGGGATCCGGATGGACGACTGGGACGTCCTGGTGGCGTATATCCAGGATCACGCCGGCGTTACGGTCGACTTTGCGGTCGACCGGGAAGGCGACGAGGTCGTATTGCGGGCCGCACCGACGCTCGAGGCCCGGCCCGTGTACGACGACGACGGCAACTACGTGATCGACCGTGACGGGAACGTCGTGACGAACCAGGCGGGATTCCTCGGCGTGCAGCCGACCCTGACGATCGAGAAGCAAGGGATCGGCTGGGGGTCGGCCATCACGGTTGAGTACCTGGGGCTGACGGCTGAGGTCATGTACCACCTGCCCGAGCAGCTTTGGCATGCGGGCCGGGCGGCTTTCGGGCTCGAGGAGAGGGATCCCAACGGGATCATCGGTTTCGTGGGGGCGGGCAGGATCGCGGGGGAGATCGCGGCCGTCGACGATCCCGAGGTCACCATGGCGGATCAGGTCGCGGGAATGTTCTCTCTCGTCGCGGCCGTCAACCTCGCCCTGTTCGTCTTCAACCTCATCCCCCTCACCCCGCTCGACGGCGGCCACGTCGCGGGCGCGCTGTGGCAGGGGGTCAAGAACGGCTGGGCCCGTCTCCGGAAGGCCCCCCGTCCTCACCCCGTCGACCTAGCGAGGATGATGCCCCTTTCCTATGCAGTTGTCATTCTCTTCGTGTTCATGGCGGGGCTGCTGATCTACGCCGACCTCGTCGCCCCCGTTTCCTTGCGGTAGGCGGGCGCGCGGCATGCGGGATACTGGGACGGTGACCATGTTGGCCCCCCGCCACCCGACCCGCCGGATCATGGTCGGGTCCGTGCCCGTCGGCGGGGACGCGCCCGTCTCCGTCCAGTCGATGACGAACACCAAGACGGCCGACGTCGATGCCACACTGATGCAGATCGCCGAGCTGACCGCCGCGGGCTGCGACATCGTCCGGGTCGCGGTGCCAAGCCAGGACGACGCCGACGCGCTCCACGCGATCGCGAAGGCTTCCCCCCTCCCCGTCATCGCGGACATCCACTTCCAGCCCAAGTACGTGTTCCAGGCCATCGACGCCGGGTGCGCGGCGGTCCGGGTCAATCCCGGGAACATCCGCAAATTCGACGATCGCGTGGGGGAGATTGCCCAGGCCGCCACGGACGCCGGGGTGTCCATCCGCATCGGCGTCAACGCCGGTTCCCTCGACCCGAGGCAGATGCCCGAGGACGGGAAGGTTACCCCCGAGGCGCTCGTCGAGTCGGCCGTGTGGGAGGCGTCCCTCTTCGAGGAGCATGACTTCCACGAGTTCAAGATCTCCGTCAAGCACCACGACCCGGGAACCATGATCGAGGCTTACCGGATGCTCGCCGAGCGGGGGGACTGGCCCCTCCACCTCGGCGTCACCGAGGCCGGCCCCGCCCTCCAGGGGACCGTCAAGTCGGCCACAGCGTTCGCCATCCTGCTGAGCGAGGGCATCGGCGACACCATCCGCGTGTCGTTGAGCGCCCCGCCCGTCGAAGAGGTCAAGGTCGGGTTGGAGATCCTGAGGTCGCTGGGCCTCCGGGAGCGGAAACTCGAGATCGTCTCGTGCCCGAGCTGCGGGCGCGCCCAGGTGGACGTGTACGAGCTCGCCGACCGGGTGACGGCCGGGCTCCAGCACCTGACGGTCCCGCTCAGGGTCGCCGTCATGGGGTGCGTCGTCAACGGGCTCGGGGAGGCGAGGGAGGCCGACCTCGGGGTGGCGTCCGGCAACGGGAAGGGGCAGATCTTCGTCAAAGGCGAGGTCGTCGTAACCGTGCCGGAGGACAAGATCGTCGAGACCCTCCTCGAGGAGGCTCTCAAGTTGGCCGAGGAGATGGAGCCGGCCGGGGACATCGCCGAGGGGGAATCGCCCGGGGTGACGGTCGCCCCGTGACGGATTCGCTGTGGCGGGTGCGGCCCCGGGTCGCCCTGGCCCCGTTGCAGCGCAAGGATCTCGAGGCCGCCCGCGACCTGTGCGCCGTTCGCCCCGCCGCCTATGTCATGCCGGCCATGCACGTCGAGCGGGCGCTCGGAGGGGTGCCACCGTCGACGGGGCGGCTATGGGCGCTCCACCTGAGGGCGGACAAGGGTCGGGACCTGGTCGGCGTTCTCTGGCAGGGGGTCAACATCGTGCCGGCCGTGCCCGAGCCGAGCGAGGAGATACTGGCCGGGCTGGCCGATGGTGCGATCGCGAGGCTGCCGCGCCCGAGTGGGATCGTCGGCGAGGTGGAGGTGGTGGAGGACCTCTGGCGAAGGGTCCGGGGGAAGTGGGGCCCCGCCCGGGCGGTTCGGGAGGAGCAGCCGCTCATGATCCTCGACCGGCCACCGGTTTTCCCGGAGCCGTCGCCGGCCGGGGCGTCGGGGCTCGAACTCGAGCCGGTGAGAATGTCGAGGCCCGACGACTTCGACGACCTCCTTCCGGCGGCCGTCCACATGTTCACGCGGGAGGTGGGGTACGACCCGACGGTCGGGGGGAATGGGGTGTACGAGGATCGGCTGAGGCGACTCATCCAGCGGGGGCGGTCGTTCGTCCAGTTCGGGGAGATCGGGGGTGGACGCCAGGTCGTGTTCAAGGCCGAGATCGGGGTCCTGGGAGCCGGAGTGGCCGAGATTCAGGGGGTGTGGGTGGAGCCGAGCCTCCGTGGGCGGGGCCTCGGGCGGGAGGGGTTGGCCCTGGTATGCGAGACCATCCAGGCCGTGATGGCGCCGACCGTGTCGCTGTACGTGAATTCCTTCAACCGGGAGGCGCTCGCGTCGTACGAGGCGGTGGGGTTCCGCCGGATCGGGACGTTCTCAACCGTGATGTTATAAACGTGACTTTTCGGGTATAGGTTCATTCGAGTTGCACGGGGTTAGTGGTTGCCGTTAGGTTGCCAGTGACCTTGGTCACAGCGGACCGGGTTCTCGGGGAACCGGGTGGTGCGTCGACGGGGTATCTCATGGTCGTACGTAGGGCAGTTGCGCGCGCGTGTGTGGCCGGGTTGTTGGTCGCGTTAGTTGGGGTGACGCCGGCGGGGGCGTCGACGTCCTCGGGGGATTCATCGGAGGAGTCGGCGACGTTCGTGGCGTGCGTCCCGGATGCGTCGGCAGAGGGGACGTCGGGGGCGAAGCCCGGCGGGCTGACGGCGGAGAGCGCCCTTCAGGCCAAGTTGATGGCCCAGGCGACGGGGAACGCCGTCGAGGACGTGTCCCAGCGGACGGAGTCCTCCCAGGTCTTCGCGATGCCGGACGGGCTGTGGATGTTGTCGGATTACCTGGGGGACAACTGGGTCCGGACCGGCGGGGACGGATCGTCGGCGGATGACTGGGCCGCGATCGACCTGACTCTGGTGGAGGGCGAGGATGGGCTGCTCCACCCAACGGCTTTCACGGGCGACATCGCCCTGGCTGCGGGTGGGGGGAAGACGGACACCATCCTGACGATGACGGTCGGGGATACGGGTGTGTCCATCACGCTCCTGTGGGAGGGGAACAAGCTTCCCGAGGCCGTCGTCGACGGCGCGAGGGTGACGTATCCGGACGCGTGGCCGGGGGTGGACTACGTGATCGACGTGACGATGTCGGGCTTCGAGCAGTACTTCGTCCTCAAGAACCGGGGGGCCGCGGTCGCCCGGGCGGATGACCTCAGCCTCCCCATGATCGTGGAGGGCGGGAGCATCGTCGAGGACGAGACGGGGGCGTGGACGATCCTAGACGCGACCGGCTCGATCGTGGGGATCTGGCCGGTGGCGAAGGTGTGGGACGCGGTCGACGACGACACCCAGACGAGCCCGGTGCTTCAGGAGTGGTCGCCGGAGCCGCACCTGTCGTCCGGGGTGACGGTCCCGGGTTTGCCTGGGCCGGTTCAGGCCCAGATCGAGCGTGCGACCAAGGGGAGGGTCGTGCCCCAAGGGCGTGAGGTTGCCATGGATGTGTCGACGCACGGCCAGGAGGTGCGCCTGACGGTCGGGGTCGATCAGGCCTGGCTCGAGGACGCGGACACGGAGTATCCGGTCATCGTCGACCCGACGTACGCGATCCTGCAGAGGAACGCCACCTACGACACGTATGTCCGAAGCAGCTATCCGACGTCCAACTACGGGACTTCCACGGAAACCAGGATCGGAAGTTGGGATGGTGGTGCGCACAAATCGCGGTCGTATTTCGCTTTCAACACGTCGACGATCAAGGACAAGGACATTCTTGCGGCGTATTTCCACTTGTGGAACTACTGGTCGGGGACGTGTGGTCAGTACGGTTGGTATGCGTATTGGAACGCTCCAGCAAACTCCTCAACAACGTGGAGCAACTATCCGGAGTATCGATCGTCGTCGTATGCATACTCGACTGAT
>CAYTLH010000137.1:0-4133 GCA_964438525.1 uncultured Demequinaceae bacterium
GACCGAGCGGCGGTAGAGCGGATCCGCGCAGCGGGGAGAGACGAGCACCGCCCCCACCCCCATGGCGGCGGCCGAGCGGAACACCGCCCCGACGTTCGTGTGGTTGACCAGGTCCTCGAGCACGGCCACCCGCCGCGCCCCCGAGACCGCCGCCCCGACCGTCGGCAACCCCGGCCGGCGCATGGCCGCCAGCGCCCCCCGGTGGACGAGGAAACCCGTGACGCGCTTGAGCACATCCTCCGGGCCCACGAACACGGGGACGTCGGGCCAGGCGGCCGTCATCGGCTCGAGGGAGGGAAGCCACTTGTCTGAGCAGAGGAAGGATCGGGGCTCGTGCCCAGCCTCGAGGGCCCGGGCGACGACCGGCTGGCTCTCGGCGATGTACAGGCCTCGGGACGGCTCGACCCGGCGCCTGAGGGCCACGTCCGTGAGGTCGCGGTAATCCTCGAGCGCCGGGTCGTCCGGATCGCCGATGCGGCGAATCACTCCTTCTACTTCTGCCCCTTCTCCACCTCTGGGTCGAACGGCTTCCCGCTCGTCCGGCCGGATTCCGAGGCGTCTTCGGTGGCCTCCTTGAGTTCCTTCTTTGCCTCGGCAAGCGCCTTCTTTGGATCGAGCAAGGACGACTTCTGGGCCGTCGATTTGCGGGAGGCGCTCCGCTTGAGGGCCTTGGGCTCCTCGGTTGCGCCGAAACCGGCCGAGATGGCCTTGAGGGCCGTCGTGAACTCCGTCGGGACGAACCAAACCTTGTTCGACTCGGTCTGGGCGATCTCCGGCAGCACCTGGAGGTACTGGTAGGCGAGCAACTTGGAGTCGGCGTCCCCCTCATGGATGGCGTCGAAGACCTGGAGGATGGCCCGGGCCTCGCCGTCGGCCTCGAGGATCATGGCCTGCGCCTTCCCCTCGGCCTTGAGGATCGCCGACTGCTTCTCGCCCTCGGCGGTCAGGATGGCGGACTGCTTGACCCCTTCCGCGTTCAGGATCGTGGCGCGGCGGTCACGTTCGGCCCGCATCTGCTTTTCCATCGCGTCCTTGATCGACATGGGGGGCTCGATCGTCTTGAGCTCGACCCGGTTGGCCCGGATCCCCCACTTTCCCGTCGCCTCGTCGAGGACGGTGCGCAACTGCCCATTGATCTGGTCGCGGCTCGTCAGGGTTTGCTCGAGGTCCATCGTGCCGACCACGTTACGGAGCGTCGTCACGGTCAACTGCTCGACCCCGACGATGTAGTTGGCGATCTCGTAGACCGCCGACCTCGGCTCCGTCACCTGGAAGTAGATGACCGTGTCGATTTCGACGACGAGGTTGTCGGAGGTGATGACCGACTGCGGGGGAAAGGACACCACCTGCTCCCACAGGGGCACCTTGGCCCGGACCCTGTCGACGAACGGCACCAGGAGGTGAAGTCCCGGGTCCAGAGTCCTCCGATAACGCCCGAGGCGTTCGATGATAAATGCCTGGGCCTGGGGCACGATCTTGATCGATCGGACGAGGACCGAGAATACGAAAATCCCCAGGACGATGAGCGCGATGAGCAGAAAAACTTGCCCCGGCTCATTCTCTAGGTCGTTAAACATGCAATCTCCCCTTTCTGGGACGCAGATCGGACGACCCGCGTGTACTGCTCTGTCCGGCGACTACTTCTTCACGACTATGGCCGTGGCGCCTTTGATGCGGAGGACCCGCACTGTCGCACCCTCCGAGATCGTGGGAGCCCCCTCCTCCGTGTGGGCGGTCCACACTTCCCCAACCAATTTGATCCGACCCTTGGTCCGGGTGACCTCGGAGAGGGTCTTCCCCGTCTTGCCGACGAGGGCGGACACGTTCGTCTCGACGAGTGGGGTCCGCTCCCTCAGGGACTTCAAGAGGAAAGGCCTCAGCGCGAATAGGAGCAGACCCGCGGTGAGGCAGGCCACAAGGGCCGCCAGCCACCACGGCCCCCCCAAGAGCGCGACCGTCCCCCCGGCGATGGCACCGCCGGCGCACATGAGAAAGGTCAGGTCCAAGGTGAAGATCTCGGTCACCCCGAGCAGGATGGCGGCGACGAACCACCACATTGCGTCCATGTCGACTCCTCCCGGCGCCGTGTGCGCCTTCCTTCGAATCCTAGCGAGAGGGGTGGTGTACTGCCCATCGTTCGGGGGGATGACGCCGATTCGACGTACGGGACCGGGGCATCATCCCCCGGGATGACCCGGCCTCGTCTCGACGTGCCAAGCCCCGATGTGGGCCGTCTTCGGGCGGGTTCAGCGACCGGTATCCTGGCTCACCGAAGTAAGAAACGGGGGCGGTTGCTCCTGACGAATGGAGGAACCGAGTGACACCGTCAAGACGATGGAATCGGCCGGGTGTCTCGATGCGGACAATTGGGGCGGGAATCGCGGTGATCGCGGCCCTCTTTTCGGCGTGCGCGCCGAGTTCGCCTCTCCCCGACCCCTCGCCTTCTTCCCTTCCGGACGGATGGATCGAACGCGTAACCGAACTTCGATGGATCGATTACTCACCCTCGGCAGGCTTCACCGATGACACCTTCAACCCAACGACCGGATCGTCCGAGGGCATTCTCCCGCCGAGCGATGAATCGATTGCAGCGGACCTTGAGGTGTTGCGAACGGCAGGCTTCACCGGTCTTGTCACCTACGGCCCTCCCAGCCTCTCCCATCTCTCAATCATCGAGGCTGCGGGATTCGAGGGTGTCATCGTCGGAATCTGGGACCCCACACGGGAAGAGGAACTCCAAGCGGCCGAGGCCGCGGCGAGTTCCCCTCTCGTTCTCGGGTATTGCATCGGGAACGAGGGGATCATGTTTGGTAACTACGAGTTTGCCGACCTTGAGGCGACCGCTCGGCGGATGCGGGCGACCGGACTCCCGATCACGACGACCGAGATGAGCCAGCAGTACCGGATCCATCCGGAGTTGCTCTCCTTCGGGGACTGGGTATTCCCGAATATCCACCCCTTCCACAGCCAGGTGCTCGACCCGGCCCGTGCAGTCGAGTGGACCCAGGAAGAGTTCGACTCTCTCGCGGACAAGACCGACCGATTCATCCTGATCAAGGAGACGGGACTGCCCCACGATGGCACGTCCGGCGTCTCCGAGGAGCGGCAACTCGAGTTCTACATCGACCTCGCCGAGACCGATGTTCCATTCGTCTACTTCGAGGGATTCGACGTTGCGTGGAAGGACTGGGCCTCCTACGAGCCGTACTGGGGCATCTTCCACGGAGACCGGACGCCGACTCTCCTAGGCGAGTACCTGATCGGCCTGGACTAGAGCCGCTACCGCTTCACAACCGACTCGTACACTGCCATTGTGCGGTGGGCGACGGCCTCCCAGGAGAACAAGTCCTCCACCCGCTTCCGCCCGGCCGCCCCCATCTCCGCCGCCCGATCGGGGTCGGCCACGATCCCCGCGATAGCCTCGCCGAGGGCCTCCTCGAATTCCTTCTCACGCCCGGACCCCCGAAACTCCCCCCTGTCGATGTCGATGGGCACCAACGCCCCCGTCACCCCGTCTTCGATCACCTCGGGTATGCCGCCGACCTCTGACGCGACGACGGGGAGCCCCATGGACATGGCCTCGAGGTTGACGATGCCGAGGGGTTCGTACAGGGAGGGGACGACGAACACGGTCGCGGCTGCCATGATCGCCTGGAGTTCGCCCTGCGGGAGCATCTTCTCTATCCACACCACCCGGGAGCGCTTCTCCTGAAGACGCGCCATCGCCGCCTTGACCTGCCCCTCCGTGTCGTGGGCGTCCGGGGCCCCGGCGCAGAGAATCACCTGCACCTCGTCGGGCAGGGACTCGGCCGCCCGGATCAGGTGGACCAGGCCCTTCTGCCGGGTGATTCTGCCGACGAATAAGACGGATGGCGCCGCCGGGTCGATGCCGTATCCCCGGAGCACGGACTGGATGGATTCGTCCTCAAGCGCGGGCCGGCTCCAGGCGTCGGGATCGATGCCGTTGTAAACCACGTGGACGAATTCGGGGTCCACGAAGGGATACACCTGAAGGATGTCCTCCTTCATGGATGCGCTCACGGCGATGACCGCCGATGCGGCCCCGTACGCCGTCTCCTCGATCCAGGATGACACCCGATACCCGCCCCCGAGCTGTTCGGCCTTCCACGGCC
>CAYTLH010000138.1:0-3010 GCA_964438525.1 uncultured Demequinaceae bacterium
GCCCGAGACGATCGTCGCCGTCGTCGGGCCGACGGCCACCGGGAAATCCCTTCTCGCCGTCGCCCTGGCCGAGGCCCTCGGAGGCGAGGTCGTCAACGCCGATCCTCAGCAGTTCTATCGGGGGATGGACATCGGCACGGCCAAAGCCACCCCCGACGAGCGTCGAGGCGTTCCGCATCACCAGGTGGATACCCTCGACGTGACCGAGGAGGCCTCCGTCGGCCGGTATCAGCGTGAGGCCCGACAGGATGTCGACGCCATCCTGGCCCGTGGCCGCCGCCCGATCGTCGTCGGCGGGTCGGGACTGTATCTTCGGGCGCTCCTGGACCGCCTCGACATCCCGCCGACGGACCCGGACCTGAGGGGAAGGCTCGAGGCCAGGGTCCGGGAGGAGGGGCCGGAGCCCCTGTATGCGGAACTGGCGGGGCTGGATCCGGCGGCCGCGGAGAGAATCTCGCCGGCCAACGTGAGGCGCGTCATCCGGGCCCTGGAAGTGGCGACCCTCACCGGGAGTTTCTCCGCCAGCCTTCCGGAGCGGCGATACCTCCGGCCAACGGCGCAACTCGGCCTCCGAGCCGACACGGCCACCCTCGACGGGCGAATCGACGAGCGATGCAGGCGAATGTGGGAGGGGGGCCTTCTCGACGAGACGAGACGCCTGCTCGAGGCGGGCCTACGGGACGGAAAGACGGCGAGCAGGGCCATCGGCTATTCGGAGGGCATCCGCTGCATCGAGGGGGAGATGGACCAGAGGGACGCGGTGGAGTCCACGTCCCTTCGGACCCGTCGCCTCGCCCGGCGGCAGGCTCGATGGTTCAACCCGGACCCGAGGATCTCCTGGATCGATCTCGACGCGTTCGGCGACGCGGATCGCGTGGTCGCCGAGGCGCTCCGCATCCTCGATACTGTTGACCCATGAAAGGCGAGACCTGGGCCTTCGTCAAGGGTCACGGAACGGAGAACGACTTCATCGTTCTCCTGGACGAAGACGGGCTCCTCGACCTGAGCCCGCCGCTCGTCGCCGCCCTATGCGATCGGAGGCGGGGCCTGGGGGCCGACGGAATCCTCCGGGCCGTCCGAGCAGGAGCGATCGACGACGGCTCAGAGTTCGCGTCCGACGCTTGGTTCATGGACCTGAGAAATGCGGATGGGTCGTCGGCGGAGATGAGCGGAAACGGCATTCGGGTCTTCGCCGCCTTCCTCGCGAGGGACGTGGGGCTCGATTTCGGCGAGGGGGTAGGCATCGCGACGCGGGCGGGCCTCAAGACCGTCACCGCGATTGGGGGAGGGGGGTACTCGGTGGGAATGGGGCGGTACTCGATGCCGGGAGGAGGCAAATCCGACGTCACGGTCGCCGTCGAGGGAGTCGGGGAGCGCCCGGCCGTCGGGGTGAATGTCGGGAACCCCCACGCCGTGGTCGCCGTGGACGAGTCCGAGCTCGACCTCGCCGATCTGACGACCCCTCCACACGTCTCCCCCGAACCCGACAGTGGGGTCAACGTCGAGCTCGTGGCCATCGCGGATTCGAAACAAGGCGACCGGAGGGCGCTCCGGATGCGGGTATTCGAACGCGGGGTGGGGGAGACGCGTTCGTGCGGGACCGGGGCCTGCGCCTCCGCCGTCGCCGCTCGGGCGTGGGCGGGAGAATCGGGTCCCCGCGAGTGGGAGGTTCACGTCCTCGGGGGGACGCTCTCGGTCGACGTCGAGGACGATGGGGTGACCCTCTCCGGGCCGACCATCCTCGTCGCGGACGGGATAGTCGACCTCACGAGCCTTCCGCGGACTTCCTGACCCTCAAGACCCTGTATCCGCGCGAGCTGGCCACCCGTTGCACCGTTCCCCAAGGCATCCCGTCGGCCGATTGGCCGGCCATCCACCGCGCCAACGAATCCGCCCCGAGGTTCTTCTGGACGACGAGGTGGGCCTCGCCCCCGGGGGTGAGGCGCGGCACCCAGGCCGACAGCAGGTCGTGAAGGGCCTCCTTGCCGATGCGGATGGGGG
This sequence comes from uncultured Demequinaceae bacterium, assembly GCA_964438525.1. Classification (GTDB taxonomy): domain Bacteria; phylum Actinomycetota; class Actinomycetes; order Actinomycetales; family Demequinaceae; genus JAFGBM01. Next base: position 2,002 of record CAYTLH010000138.1, read on the forward strand.
GGTTCGACCAGAGGGCGTCGAATCGGAGGTCGGGGGGGACGTCGTCGGGCGGGTGGGGGACGATGGCCGCGAGGGGGTGTCGGGATTCGACGGCCTCGGCGTTCAGCCTGACGAGGTCGAGGGCCCTGCGGTTGACGTCGACGGCCCAAACCCTTGCCCGCGGGTTGAGCAGGCCCATGGTGAGGGCGATGGGTCCCCAGCCGCATCCCAGATCGAGGAGTTCCCCGGAGGGGGGAGGGGGGACGTGGTCGAGTAGGACGGCGGTTCCCGGGTCCAGGCGATCCCCGCTGAACACGCCGGGGGCGCTCACGAGTTCCAGGTCCAGCCCAGCGAGCCTCACCCTCAAGGGGAAACGTTCGTCGGAGCTCGCGGGGTCGGTCGAGAAGTAGTGGTCCCCGGTCATGACGAGAGCCTATCCTCAGGCGCGTCCACGGGTCGGTCGGCGATGAGAGAATGGCGCGGAGGTCGATGTGAAAGACATGGACGATGCCCCGTCCCGCGCTGGGAAGACGGTGAAGCGGGGAATGCGCCACGATTCTTCGCGCCCGGGTGCGGCCGTCACGAAGGGGTCCGGTTCGACGGGGGAGGACGGGATTCGATTCGCGAGGGAGGAGCGGGTCGCCCTGAGTAGGATTCCGGGGATCTCGACCGAGATCGAGGACGTGTCCGAGGTCGAGTACCGGGCCCTCAGGCTCGAAAGGGTCATACTCGCGGGTCAGTGGTATCGCGGAACTCGGGAACAGGCCGAGGTGTCGATGAGGGAACTGGCCGCCCTCTCCGAGACGGCGGGTTCGCAGGTGCTGGACGCGGTCCTCCAACACCGTCCGCACCCCGATCCCGCGACGTATTTCGGGTCCGGCAAGGCCCGCGAACTCGCGGGACTCGTCTCCGTGGCCGGAGCCGACACGGTCATAGTCAACGGGGAGCTCGCCCCCTCCCAGCGCCGGGCCCTCGAGGATATCGTCAGGGTCAAGGTCATCGACCGGACCGCCGTCATCCTCGACATCTT
>CAYTLH010000139.1:0-7319 GCA_964438525.1 uncultured Demequinaceae bacterium
GTGTTGTCGATCTCCTTCTTGGGCGCGAGGCGGTACCGGGGCCGGGCACGGAGCGCGGGATGGGAGGTGTTCATGGTGTGTGCGGACCAGTACGTCACCTGCTTTCGACGCCCGCTCTTGAGCGTATAGCTCACGGATGGAAGAACCTGTCCGAGCATCACCTGTTTGCCCGTCTCCTCGAACACCTCTCGGACGGCGCATTCCGGTAGGGTCTCCCCCCGTCGGATCTTTCCCTTGGGCCACGACCAGTCGTCGTAGCTCGGTCGATGAACGGCGAGCACCTGGAGCTTCCCGTCCCGCATCCGCCAAACGAGGGCCCCGGCGGCGACGACCGTCCTCTTGCCTCCCGTCTTCACGCCGTGCTCGTCCGACGTTTGGCCTGGCGCTTGATGTACGTCGCGTGCAGGTCCTTCGCCTTCGATTTCTGTGCCGGGGTGCGGGTCCACGTGCCGTCGGGTCCCAGAGTCCAGGCCAGGCAGCGCTCGTCCATGACGAGGTCGATGTTCTCCACCAGGGCCGCCTTCTGGTCGTCCTCGACGATGCTGACGAGCGCCTCGACGCGGCGGTCGAGGTTCCGGTGCATCAGATCGGCCGACCCGATCCACACGTCTGGTCCGTCGTCCCCGGCGAAGGCGAAGATCCTGGAGTGCTCGAGGAACCGGCCCAGCACGCTCTTGACCCGGATATTCTCACTGAGCCCCGGCACCCCGGGCTTGAGGGAGCACTGGCCCCGAACCATCATGTCGACCTTGACCCCCGCCTCTGATGCCCGGTAGAGGGCGTCGACGGTCTTCTCGTCGACGATCGCGTTGACCTTGATCTTCACCCAGGCCTCCTTGCCCTCGCGCGCCCTGGAGGTCTGTTCGTCGATCCGTTCGATCACCCCGCTCCTGATGTCGGTTGGGGCGACGAGCAGGCGCTGGTACCTGGCCTTGGGCGCATATCCCGAGAGCCGGTTGAAGAGTTTGGCGAGGTCGGCGGCAACGTCCTGGTCGCAGGTCAACAGGCCGTAGTCCTCGTACGTGCGGGCCGTCTTCGGGTGGTAGTTGCCGGTGCCGATGTGGCAGTAGCGGCGGAGCCCGTGCTCCTCGTTGCGGACGACGAGGGACAGCTTGCAGTGGGTCTTGAGGCCGACGAGGCCGTAAACCACGTGGACCCCCGCCTGCTCGAGTTGGCGGGCCCAGGAGATGTTCTGGCTCTCGTCGAATCGAGCCTTGATCTCGACGATCGCGAGCACCTGCTTGCCCGCCCGTGCGGCCTGGATGAGGGAGTTGACGATGGGGGAGTCTCCCGACGTGCGGTACAGGGTCTGCTTGATGGCGAGGACCCTGGGGTCCAGGGCGGCCTGGGAGATGAAGGCCTGGACCGACGTGGAGAACGAGTCGTATGGGTGGTGGAGGAGGATGTCGCTCCTGGCCATCGCGGAGAAGACATTGGCCGGCTCCGAGGTTTCGACGGGGGCGAGGAGGTGGTGGGTCGTCGGCCGAAACGGCGGGTAACGGAGCGATGGGCGGTCGAGTTCGGCGATGAGGTGGAGCCCGGTGAGGTCGAGGGGGGCGGGAAGGTGGAAGACGTCGTCCTCGGTGACTTGGAGTTCGCGCACCAGCAGGTCCTGGATTGAGGGGGGGAGGTCCTCCGCCACCTCGAGGCGGACGGCTGGGCCGAAGGGGCGGCGGAGAAGCTCCTGCTCCATCGCCATGAGAAGGTTCTCGGCGTCATCCTCCTCGAGCTCCAGATCCTCGTTCCTCGTGACCCGGAAGGTGTAGTGCTCGACGATCTCCATGCCGGGGAACAGATACTCCAGCTGTTCGGCGATGACGTCCTCAACCGGCACGAAGCTCTCCGGTCCCGTGTCGAGGGCGGTCGCGGCGGGGGTGGCCTCCGGCATGGCGGTTTTCGCCTGGACGGAGAGGAACCGGGGCAGGGTCTCCGGCACCTTGACTCGGGCGAAACGCTGCTTGCCGGAGTCCGGGTCGTGCAGGGTGACGGCGAGGTTGAGCGACAGGCCCGAGATATACGGGAACGGATGCCCGGGGTCGACGGCGAGGGGGGTCAGGACGGGGAAGATCTCCCTGCGGAACAGCTGGCGGAGGCGTTCGTGTTCCTCGTTGCCCAGGTCCGTCCAGCGGACCAGCCGGATACCGGATTCGGCGAGCTTGGGCAGGACCTGGCCGGTGAAGACCTCCGCGTGCCGGTCCATGAGTTCGTGCGCCCGCTTCATGAGGACCTCGAGGAGCCTCGTCGGGCTCATCCCCGTTTCGGAGGGCACGGCGAAACCGGCCGCGATACGCCTTTTCAGCCCGGCGATCCGCACCATGAAGAACTCGTCGAGGTTGGAGGCGACGATCGCGAGGAAGAAGGCCTGTTCGAGGAGCGGGTTCGCGGGGTCTTCGGCGAGTTCGAGGACGCGCTCGTTGAAGGCGAGCCAGCTGATCTCGCGGTCGAGGTAACGGTTGGGGGGCAGGGGCTCGAGGCCCTTGGGGGTGGGGGCCTCCACCACGGGGATGGCGAACGTCTCCTCATTCGCGTCGTGGTCGGGGGGCTTGCCTCCGCCTTTCGTGATCCTCGGCATGACCCTAATGGTGGCATGCCGGGGTGGGAGGTTCCAAAGGGCGGTTGCCACCGCCTTCGCCGTGACGGCGTTGTCTAGACTGGTGAAGAACTCGAGCCCCCCGCATCCCGCCGTGCCTGAGGGCGAGGTTAGGGTGGCGGCAAGGACGCGAGGAAGACGAGACCATGGATATAGCGCTGAATGCTCACCGACGACGAGGTGCCCGGTGAGCGAATTGCGGCTGGGTCTCGACATCGGGTCGACCACGGTGAAGTTCGTGCTCCTCGAGGGCGACCGACCGGTGTGGCAGGTGTACCGCCGACACTATGCGGACGCCTATGCGGAGGTTGCCCGCATGCTCGCCGAGGCGGCAGACCGTTACCCGGGGGTCGAGGTGGTGTGTTCGGTTACCGGATCCGCCGGCCTCGGGCTGGCCCAACGCCTCGACCTGCCATTCGTTCAGGAGGTCGTGGCCGGGACCCGCGCGGTGAGTCACCTGGTTCCGGAGGCGGACGTCGTCATCGAACTCGGCGGTGAGGACGCCAAGATCACCTACCTCAAACCCATGCCCGAACAGCGCATGAACGGCACGTGTGCCGGGGGCACCGGGGCCTTCATCGATCAGATGGCGACATTGCTGCACACCGACGTGGAGGGCCTCGACGCCTTGGCCGGGCGGTACGAGCATCTCCACCGCATCGCCTCGCGTTGTGGGGTGTTCGCCAAGTCCGACCTGCAACCGCTGATCAACGAGGGCGCGCGGCCGGAGGATTTGGCGGCGTCGATCTTCCAGGCCGTCGCGACCCAGGCGATCGCCGGGCTCGCGCAGGGTCGGCCGATTCGAGGCACGGTGGTATTCCTCGGGGGACCGCTGCACTTCCTATCGCAGCTACGGGCGGCCTTCGTGCGGGCGCTTGAGGGCTCGGTCTCCGATTTCGTCTTGCCGGACGACGCCCAGTTGGTCGTGGCCCGCGGAGCCGCGTTTGCGGCATCCGGGGAGGCCCGGGACCTCGCCGAACTGGCGGTGCGCGCGCACGACGCACGGCCCGAGGGCGTCGACGCGCAGATGCCGCCGCTGTTCGCCGACGACAAGGCCCGGGCCGAGTTCGACGAGCGTCACGCGCGCGCGACCATCCCCCAGGTCGACGTCGAGCAAGCCCGAGGCCGGTGCTACCTGGGCATCGACGCCGGGTCCACGACGATCAAGGCGGTCGTCGTCGACGATGACGAGCGCATCGTGTGGTCGCACTATGCCCTCAACCGGGGAGACCCCGTCGGCGCCGCGGCGGACATCCTGCGTCGGATTCGTCAGGCCCTCCCGGAGTCCGCCGTCCTCGCCCGCGCCTGCGCCACGGGTTATGGCGAAGGCCTGGTCAGGGCCGCGCTGCACGTCGACGACGGCGAAGTCGAGACGGTCGCCCACTACCGGGCCGCGGAGCACGTCGCCCGCGGCGTGACGTCGGTGATCGACATCGGCGGGCAAGACATGAAGTACCTGCGGGTCCACGACGGTGCCATCGACTCCATCGCCGTCAACGAGGCGTGTTCCTCGGGCTGCGGTTCATTCCTGCAGACCTTCGCGGAGACCATGGAGTTGAGCCTCAAGCGGTTCACCGACGCCGCGATCGCGTCTTTCGCACCGGTGGACCTCGGATCGCGATGCACGGTCTTCATGAACTCCTCGGTCAAGCAGGCGCAGAAGCAGGGGGCGACGGTCGGCGACATCTCCGCCGGGCTCTCGTACGCGGTGGTGCGCAACGCGCTGTTCAAGGTGATCAAGTTGCGCGACGTCAGCGAGCTCGGCGACACGGTCGTAGTCCAGGGCGGCACGTTCCTCAACGACGCGGTTCTGCGGGCCTTCGAGCTCCTGACCGGGGTGGAGGTGATCAGGCCGAACCTCGCCGGCCTGATGGGGGCCTTCGGCGCGGCCTTGATCGCGCGATCGAACTCCGTGCCGGGTCGCGACAGCACCGTGCTCTCGGTGGATGAGATCGAGAGGCTGGAGGTCGAGACGAGCCAGATCACCTGCCAGTTGTGCCAGAACCATTGCCGGTGCACGGTCTCGGTGTTCAACGACGGCCAGCGCTACGTCTCCGGCAACCGGTGCGAGCGGGGGGGCGACGCCACCAAGGCCAAGAGCGACCTGCCCAACCTCGTCGACTACACGTACAAGCGGCTATTCGCCTACCGGCGGCTCCTCGCCACCAAGGCCACTCGCGGAGACATCGGGATCCCCCGCGCACTCAACATGTACGAGAACTACCCGCTGTGGTTCACCACCCTTACCGCCCTGGGTTTCCGGGTGGTGGTCTCCAAGCGCTCCAGCCACGAGACGCTGGAGATGGGGATGGAGTCGATCACCTCGGAGAACGTCTGTTACCCGGCGAAGCTCGTGCACGGACATGTGGTGGATCTTGTGAATCGCGGGGTCACGACCATCTTCTTCCCCTCGGTCAGTTACGAGGCGGAGCTGGTCGAGGGAGCCGACAACCGCTACAACTGCCCCGTGGTGGCGGGGTATCCGGAAGTGATCGCGAATAACGTCGAGCAGCTGCGCGATAACGACGTGAGATTCCTCCACCCGTACCTCAACCTGGCCAACCGCCGCGTTCTCGCCCGCCGGCTGGCGGAGGTGTTCGCCGAGGACGGCGTGACCGAGAAGGAGGCGGCCGCGGCGCTGGAACTCGGCTTCGCCGAGGACGCCAGGGTCAAGGCCGACATCCGCGCGGAGGGGCAACGCGCGCTCGAGTACCTCCGTACCACCGGTACGCGCGGCATCGTCCTGGCCGGCCGTCCGTACCACGTCGATCCCGAGGTGCATCACGGCATCCCCGAGCTCATCACCGGGTTGGGCATGGCGGTCCTGACCGAGGCCAGCGTGCTCGGCACGCCCGAGGCGGGCCGACTCGAGCGCCCGCTGATGGTGCGGGACCAGTGGGCGTACCATTCGCGGCTGTACGCCGCGGCGGACGTCGTGGCGCGACGGGCCGACCTCCAGCTGGTGCAACTCACGTCGTTCGGCTGCGGCCTGGACGCGATCACCTCCGACCAGGTCGCGGACATCCTGGCCGGACGGGACGACATCTACACGTCGGTGAAGATCGATGAGGTATCCAACCTGGGGGCGGCGCGGATCCGGTTGCGCTCGCTCGACGCCGCGGCCCGCGAACGCGCCGCCCAGGGGAGGGGAAAGGCCTCGGACGAGCACGCCCGCGACCACGCCGTCCGGCGTGTGCCGTTCACCCGGCGGATGCGTGCCAAGCACACGTTGATCGCGCCGCAGATGTCACCGCTGCACTTCCGGTTCATCGAGGCGGCCCTACGCCGATCCGGCTACCGGGTGGAGATCCTCGAGACGGTCGGCCCCCGGGACGTCGATACCGGCCTGACCTACGTCAACAACGATGCCTGCTATCCGGCGATCCTCGTGGTCGGCCAGCTCGTCGAGGCGTTCAAGTCGGGACGCTACGACCCGGAGAACACCTCGGTGCTCATCTCGCAGACCGGCGGAATGTGTCGGGCGACGAACTACGCCGGGCTGTTGCGCCGGGGATTGCGGGACGCCGGCTTCGGTCGCGTCCCGGTCGTCACGATGTCGGTCAGGGGGATCGAGAAGAACCCGGGGTTCTCGCGCACGCCGGCCCTCGTCCACCACCTGACCCAGGCCGTCGTCTTGGGGGATCTCCTCCAGGACGTGCTGCTCAGGGTTCGACCCTATGAAGCCGAGCACGGTGCCGCCATGCGCTTGTACCGGCGATGGGACGGCATCCTGCGCGAGTATCTCGAGCGTGGCCGTCGGATGGTCTTCCGCAGAGGAGGCGGCTATCGACGGCTGATCTCCGCGCTCGTCGAGGAGTTCGACGCGCTGCCGTTGCGTCCGGGACCGCGCCTGCCCCGGGTCGGCGTCGTCGGTGAGATCCTGGTGAAGTTCCACCCGGACGCGAACAACCACCTCGTCGACGTCCTCGAGGCCGAAGGCTGCGAGGTCGCGGTTCCGGGGCTCACCGAATTCGTGCTCACCGGCATGTATTCCGCCGAATGGAATCACGCGAACCTCGGCACCGATACGCACTTCCGTTGGGGGAAGGCGGCGTTGCGCCGGATGGCCGAGGCGTACCGCGACCCGGTGCGGAGGGCGCTGGCCGCCACCGGAGGCAAGTTCGCGGTGCCGGGGGATCTCGCCCAGATGGCGAAAGGGGCCTCGGAGATCCTCTCGTTGGGCAATCAGTTCGGGGAAGGCTGGCTCCTGACGGCCGAGATACTCGAATTGATCGAGGACGGCGTGACCACGATCGTCTGCGCCCAACCGTTCGCGTGTCTTCCCAACCATGTCACCGGCAAGGGCATGTTCGGCGCGATCCGCCGGCTTCACCCGGAGGCGAATATCACCACCATCGAGTATGACCCCGGGGCCAGCCAGGTCAACCAGCTCAACCGGGTGAAGCTGTTGCTCTCCGCGACGGAGGCGGTCCCAACCGGCACTCCGGACCCGCGGCCCGAGACCGCGCGCAGCGGAGAGATCGCCTGACGGATACGGCGAGGGCGGCTCGAATCCTTCCGGGGGATGATTCGCCGAGGCCGACGTTCGGTCTAGGGTGCAAGAAGGCGAGAAAGGAAAGACATGGCCGAGTCCCCCGTCATTCACATTGACCACCTGACCAAGAAGTACGGAGACTTCACCGCTGTCAGCGACCTCTCCCTCGATATTCCCCCAGGCGAGATTTTCGGTTTCCTCGGCCCGAACGGGGCCGGCAAGACCACGACCATC
>CAYTLH010000140.1:0-18466 GCA_964438525.1 uncultured Demequinaceae bacterium
TCCATCTTGAAGTCACCGGTGTTGAGGACGGTCCCGCCCGGGGTGCGGACGAACACGGCCTGGGCGTCGGGGATGGAGTGGGTGACGGGGACGAACTCCAGGTCGAAGTCCCCGACCGTGATGCGATCCCCGTCGGCCACCTCCCGGGTGACGGGCGTGATCCTGGCCTGCTTGAGCTTGGGTTCGACGAAGGCGAGCGTCAGCTTCGAGCCGATGAGCGGGATATCCGGACGCAGCCGGAGCAGGAACGGGACGGCGCCGATGTGGTCCTCGTGGCCGTGGGTGAGCACGAGTGCCTCGACGTCGTCCAGCCGGCCCGCGATGTAATCGAAGTCGGGGAGGATGAGATCGACCCCCGGCTGGTTCTCGTCCGGGAACAGCACCCCGCAGTCCATGATGAGGAGCCTGCCGCCGTGTTCGAGCACGGTCATGTTCCGGCCGATCTCGCCCAGACCCCCGAGCGGGACGAGGCGGAGCCCGGCTGGGTCGGCGGGGGGCGGGGGACCGAGTTCAGGGTGGAAGTGCACTAGAGCCTCACCCCGGCCGCCCGGAGGGCGTCGCACAGGGCGGAGTACTCGTCTTCGTCGAGCGGGACGTGCGGGAGCCGCATCGCCCGGGTCGGGATGACGCCGAGGGCCTGCATGGCGGCCTTGGCCGTGACGGCACCCAGACCGGTGCCCATGATGGCCTCGATGGCCGGGCTCGCCTCGTCCTGGGCCGCCCGGGCGGCGGCGTCATCGCCCGCGTCGTGGGCGGCGATCATCCTCGCGATGGCCGGCCCGACGACGTGCGCGGCCACGCTTACGACCCCGGCCGCTCCCGCGCGGATGAAGTCCAGGTTGAGGGCGTCGTCGCCCGAATACCAGGCCATGCCCGTGCGTTCCATCGATTTCGCTGCCGCCTCGACGTCCCCCGTCGCGTCCTTGACGGCGACGATGGTATCGACTTGTCCGAGGGCGTCGAGGGTCGACGGGGCGAGTCTGATGCCGGTTCGGCCGGGGATGTCGTAGATCGTGACGGGTAGATCGGTGGCGCCCGCGATCGCCTCGAAGTGGGCGACGATGCCCCTCTGGGAGGGCTTCGAATAGTACGGGACGACGGAGAGGAGCCCGTCGGCCCCCGCGGCGGCGGCCTGCTCGGCCATGCGGATGGCATGGGCGGTATCGTTCGAGCCGGCCCCGGCGATGATCGTCACGTCCGGCCCGACGGCGCCCCTGACGGCCCCGATCAGCTCGATCTTCTCGGGTGCGTGGGTGGTCGGGGACTCCCCCGTCGTCCCCGAGACGACGAGCGCGTCGTTGCCGTTGTCCAAGAGGTACATCGCCAGCCGGCCCACCGAGGCGTAGTCGATCTCGCCGTCGTCGGTCATCGGCGTCACCATGGCGGTGAGCACGGCCCCGAACGGCCGGAAGGTTTCGATCGGCTGAGTCATGGGACAAACCTACCGCGAGACGGCCCCTCACACGATGCCCCGAGTGTCACGATTCGACCTCGCCCGGGCTTCCCCAGCCCACGGAGGTCCCCTCTATGGCGCGACCCGGCCGGCCTGGTCGAACGCGGCACGCGTCAGGGGCATGAGGTCCGCCCAGAATGCCTCCATCTTCTCCGCGACCATCTCGATCTCCCGTTGGGGGAACGACGGGAAGCGACTCCCCTCCCGCTTGGTCCGGAGGCTGAGGAAGTTCATGAGGGAGCGGGCATTCATGGTGACGTACATGGAGGAGTAGATCGTGAGGGGGAGAACGGCTCGGGCGACCTCGCGGGCGATTCCGGCGTCGAGCATCCGCCGATACGCCTCGTACGCCTGGGTGCAACTGGCCTCGATCTCCTTGGAGACCAACTCGTGCTGATCGGCCGTCCCCGGCTCGAACTCGTAGTGGCCGGGCTTGCCCACCTGGACGAGATTCCGGTCCGGCCCGGGAACGTAGAAGTCGGGCCGGAGCTCCCGATACCGGCCGGACTCCTCGTTGTACGAGGCGATCCGGTGCCGCATGAACTCCCGGAACACGAAGATCGGGGCACGGACGTAGAAGGTCATCGAGTTGTGCTCGAACGGGGTGCCGTGGCGGTCCCGCATGAGGTAACCGATGAGCCCGGCGCTGGACTCGGGATCCGCGTCGACCCCCTCCAGCGACTGCTCCCCCTTGGTGGAGACCCTCGCGGCGAAAAGCACGTCCGAATCGTGCGCGGAGGCCCGGATCAATTCGACGTCCACGTCGGACAGGAAACGAATCTCGTGGGTCTCGTCTCTGGCGTCGCTCACGGGGCCAGCCTATCCCCCGGGCCGCGTCCAGCCGGGCCCACGCCGCTGGGGTCACGCAACCGGACCCCCTAGTCCGGGACGGATTCCCTCCGAAAGAGCCCGGCGGCGTGGCCAAGGGCCTTCCGGGCCATCTTGCGATCCCCGATCGCCGCATACGCATACGCGACGTGAAACCAGGCGCGCCAATCGTCCGGGCGTTCCTCCACCCCCCGCTGGACCACCTCGAACACCGCGGCGACCGCCTCATCGGTGAGCCTCCCGTCGGGCCCGGTCTCGCCGTCGTGGATCGGCAGGCGTCCCTCACGCTCGAGCGTCGCCGCCATCTGCTGCGTCGTGTTCCCGAGCCTCCATCCCCGGAAGGCGAACACGACCCCCACCAACGGGAAGACGACGAGCAAGACCCCGAGCGCCTGGGACACCCCGTCGCCTCGAAAGAGCGTCGCGACCTGGCCGGCGATGAGGGAGAAGTACAGCAGGAGGATGGCAAGGGTCGACAACGCCAAGAGGGCGGCCGGACTCCTGAAAGCCTTCATCGGACGGCCGGGGCAGCTATAGGAGCTCGTCGAGGCCGACGGTGAGCCCGGGGCGATCGGCCACGCGTCGCACGGCGAGCAGCACCCCGGGCATGAAGGACGTCCGGTCGAGGCTGTCGTGCCGAAGGGTGAGGGTCTCGCCGGGGTTGCCCAGCACGACCTCCTGGTGAGCGACCAGGCCACGGAGCCGGATGGAGTGGACGGGAACCCCGTCGACGCTCGCCCCCCGGGCGCCGTCGAGGGACGATGCCGTCGCATCGGGCATGTCGCCGAGGCCCGCCTCGGCACGGGCGGCGGCGATCCGTGCCGCGGTCGAACGGGCGGTTCCGGAGGGGGCATCCACCTTGTCGGGGTGGTGAAGCTCGATGACCTCCACGGACTCGAAATGGGGGGCGGCCTGCTCGGCGAACCGGGCCGCGAGCACCGCCCCGAGGGCGAAGTTCGGGACGACGATGACGCCGAGGCCCGGGGCCTTCTCGAGGCGCTCCCGAACGCGGCCGAGAGCATCCTCGGTCCATCCGCTCGTGCCGACGACCACGTGAAGGCCGGCGTCGATGAGGGCGAGGACGTTCGCCTCCGACGAGGCGGGAACCGTGAATTCGACGGCGACGCCCGCGCCCGCGGCGGCCGCGGTCGAGATGTCGTCGTCCATGTCGAGGGCGGCCGCCAGTTCCAGGTCGTCCGCGTCCTCGACGGCGCGCACGACCGTGGCGCCCATGCGCCCAGCAGCCCCGACGACCGCAACCTTGATCATGCGATTACCCTACGCGCTTCCCGCTCGGTTCTGCCGTCGGGCTCGCGCTAGACGGCGGGTCCGACCCGCACGGTGCATCGATCGCGCCCCACCAGATCGGCGGCGATGGCGGCGACCTCATCGGCCGTCACGGCCCGCACCTCGCTAAGCGCCTCCTCGACCGTCCGCCACTCCCCGAAGAACAACTCGGACCGTGCCAGCCTGGACATCCGAACGGCGGTGTCCTCGAGCCGAAGCACGGTCGAGCCCGAGATCTGGCCGATCGCCCGCTCCAACTCGGCCACGCTCACTCCCGCGGTCATCCGCTCGAATTCCTCGGCCATGAGCGCCGCGACCGTGTCGGCCCGCCCGGGCGAACACCCCGCGTGCATCCCGAACGTGCCGGTCTCGGCCGCCGCCGCCACGTATGTCCCCACCGAATAGGCAAGCCCCCGCTTCTCCCGAATCTCCTGGAAGAGGCGAGACGACGGACCCACCCCGAGGATGGTGAGGTAGACGGCGAGGGCGTTCCGCCTCTCGTCTGTCGCCTTGAACCCCCGGGTCCCGATCACGAGGTTGGTCTGCTCGTCGGCATGATCGACGTCGACGCGCGGGGTGAAGGTCGCGTCCACCGTCGCGTTCGGGTCGCGGCGGGCGACGGGTGGGGCGGCCGGGTCGAGGACCCATCCCCCGTCCGAAAGACCCTCCCCGACCAGGTCGCAGACCCGATCGTGGTCGACGGCGCCGGACGCGACGACGACGAGGGCGGCGGGGACATAGCGGGCGCGGTAGTGCTCCCAGACGGCCTCGCGAGGCACGGCCACGATGGATTCGGGCGTCCCCCCGATCGGGCGCCCCAACGGGTGGCCCCCGAAGAGGGCCGACGCGAACCTTTCCTCCGCCACATCCCCCGAATCGTCCTCGTTCATCGCGAGTTCCTCGAGGATGACCTTCCGTTCGACCTCGAAGTCCGCCTCGTCGATGCGGGCGGAGGTGACCATGTCGAGCGTCACGTCGAGGGCCAGGGGAAGGTCGGCGTCGAGCACCTTCGCGTAGTAACAGGTGTATTCCTTGCCGGTGAGCGCGTTGTGCTCGGCCCCCACGCCGTCGAAGGCCTCGGCGATGTCCCGCGCGCTCCTCCGGGCCGTGCCCTTGAACAGGAGGTGTTCCAGGAAGTGGGTGGAGCCGGCGTGGGGGTCGTCCTCGTCGCGGGACCCCACCCCGACCCAGGCCCCGACGGTCGCCGACTTGAGGCCGGGGAGGCTTTCCGTGAGGACTCGGACTCCCCCCGGAAGAATGCTTCGGCGGACGACGGCGCCCGAATCGGGTTCCAACGTGAGGCTCGCGTCGGGGTCGCCGGAGGGGACAAGGGGGAGTCGGAGGGGCATGGCCCAAGACTAGGCGGTCCGTCTCCCGGGAGTGAACGGACTCGGCAAACGAGCGCCCGACAGCCGGGGACAACCCCCCGGACGGCCCCTGTCCATGAAGCGAGATCGGGCCCCAAATTAACGGGGCAAAAGCGGACATAATCAGGCATTCTGCGAGGACGGGCCCGCCGACAACGTGTAGTCTCACACCAAGCCCTCGGACGACGTCCGAACCGGTTGACCGATTCGGCGACCGACGCCCACCACACCCGCGCTCGAGAGGGAAGTATGAGAAAAAAGGCCAAGCCCCGCACCAGGAAGTACGGGACGGTTGTCCTTCCCCCCGAGGTGTGCGCCGCGTTGGAGGCTAGCCCCAAGGTCCTCATGCCGGACACCCGCGAGGAGTTGTACCAGTTGTCGCTCGGGCCGGAGGGCGGCCCCATCTTCAACGTCGACTACGAGGCGAACGGGAAGGTCATCACCGAGGCGGTCGTCACCCGCTGCCGGAATGGCGTCGCCGTCAACTACCCCGAGGATTACATGCGGCGTCGCGATCCCAAGTGCATGCACATCGCGGACGATCGCCCGACGGACAAGACCCGCTATCGGGACGCCTTCGGGGAAGAGTTCGCACCCGTTCGCCAAGAGACGCTCGACTGGCTCGCGACCCAGGAACTCGTCGTCGTGCCGTTCAAATCCGGGGCCCTCAAATACGGGTCCCCCTCCCTGGCGATCGTGCCGGTCAATTCCTCCTTCTTCGCGCTGACCATCCGGGACCTGTCCGGCTGGATCACCTTCGAGGAGTTGGGCGAATTCGAACCCCGCGCCATCATCTACGTCGCGCCCCCCTTCAGGCACACCCACTTCGACCACAAGCAGGTGGTCGTCCACGATCGCTCCGACGCCCTCCACGAGGTCTGGGCCTACAACCTCTACCCGGGCCCGAGCGCCAAGAAGGGCGTCTTCTCCGTCCTCCTCGACATCGGCGAGCAGGAGGGCTGGCTGACCGCCCACGCCTCGTCCGTCCTGGTGACGACGCCGTACGACAACGAGACCGTCGTCATGCATGAGGGCGCCTCCGGCGGGGGTAAGTCCGAGATGTATCAGGACCTGAGGCGCGAGGACGACGGGCGCATCTTGCTCGGCACGAACGTCGTGACCAAGGAGCCGTACTACATCACCCTCAACGAGAGCTGCGAACTCTCCCCCGTCACCGACGACATGACCCTGTGCCATCCGGCCATCCAGTGGGGCGACGGGAGGATGGTCGTGAGCGACGCCGAGGATGGCTGGTTCGTCCGGGTCGACAGCCTGACCGCGTACGGCGAGGAGGCCCATTTCGAGAGGGCGTGCATCCACCCCGACCAGCCGCTGGTCTTCTACAACATCGAGGGCGTGCCGGACGCGACGGTGTTGCCCTGGGAACACTCCCTCGACTCGACCGGCAAGCCCTGCCCGAACCCGCGCGTCGTCATCCCCCGCCGGATGATCCACCGGATCATCGACGATCCCGAACCCGTGGACGTCCGCACCTTCGGGGTGCGCATGCCCCCCTGCACCAAGACCAAGCCGACGTACGGGATCATGGGGATGACGAACTTCGTCCCCCCCTCGGTCGCGTGGCTGTGGAGGCTGATCGCGCCGCGCGGGGACAAGAACCCGTCGATCGGCGAGAGCAAGGACGCCGTCGAGAAGCTCGAGCACGGGGGCCTGATCGCCGAGGGTGTGGGGTCCTTCTGGCCCTTCTCGACGGGGACGAAGGTCGTCTCCGCGAACATGCAGCTCGCGCAGATCCTCGACCATCCGCGCACCCGCTTCGTCCTGACCCCCAACCAGCACATCGGGGCGTACAAGGTCGGATTCAACGCCGAGTGGCTGACCCGCGAGTGGCTCGCCCGCCGTGGTGCCGGCCGCATGCGCTCCCTGGACCACCTGACGCCGGCGAGGTGCCCGCTATTCGGGTATGCGCCGACGGACATCACCCTCGACGGCCAACTGATCCGCCGGACGCTCCTCATGCCCGACGAGCAATCCCAGGTGGGCGAGGCGGCGTACGACAAGGGCGCGAAGATCCTCACGGACTTCTTCAAGTCGGAGTTGGAGCAGTTCCTGACGGACGAGCTCGACCCGATCGGGAGGCAAATCATCGAGGTATGCATGAAGGACGGCTCGATCGAGGACTACAACGCGCTGACCCCGATGTACTTGTAGCCCGGCCCGCTTCCCCGCGGTCTTCACCCGGCGACGGGCACAATGAGGTCATATGGCAATGTCACCAGGGTTCGACCCTTCGCTCCACACCGCCGACGAGGTGGCGACCGAGGTGCGGACCCGCGCGGACGTCGGCCTGACCGTGTCGGAGGCCGCCGCCCGCCTGGAGCGGGACGGCGCGAACCAGTTGGTGGCACGACGCGCCGTTCCCTTATGGCGTCGCGTCCTCCGCCAGTTCGCGGACCCTCTCGTCTACCTCCTGCTCGCGGCGACCGCCATCGCGATCACTGCCTGGTGGGTCGAGGGGCGACACGGGGCCCCCTACGACGTGTTCGTGATCGTGTTCGTCGTCCTCGCGAACGCCGTGCTCGGCTTCGTCCAGGAACGCCGCTCCGAGAACGCGGTGGACGCGCTCCAGCGGATGGCCGCGCCTACCGCCACCGTTCTGCGCGACGGCTCGCCGCGCGACATCCCCGCACTCGATCTGGTGGTGGGCGACGTCCTGGTGCTCGGCACGGGCGACGCGGTCGGGGCTGATGCACGACTCACCGTGTCCACCCTCTCGGTCGCGGAAGCGGCGCTGACGGGCGAAAGCCAACCGGTGGCGAAGAGCGTGGAACCGCTCGAGGAGGCCGCCGAGTTGGGCGACCGGACCTGCATGGTATACGCGGGCACCGCGGTGACCCACGGCACCGCGCAAGCCATCGTCACGGCCACCGGTATGGACACCGAAACGGGCCGCATCGCCCAGATGCTCGGAAAGACGAAATCGGATCCCACCCCCCTGCAGCGCGAAATCGCTCAGTTGAGCAGGGTGCTTGGGCTCGCGGTTCTGGCGATCGCCGCCATCGTGATCGGCGCGGTCTTCCTCACCGAAAACGTCACCACCCTGGCGGGCGCGGTCCAGGTGCTGCTGCTGGGCGTCGCCCTCGCCGTCGCCGCGGTACCCGAAGGGCTTCCCGCAATCCTCTCCGTGGTGCTCGCCCTCGGGGTGCAGCGCATGGCCAAGCGCCATGCGATCATCAAGGACCTCTCGTCCGTCGAGACGCTCGGCTCCGCGTCCGTCATCTGCTCGGACAAGACCGGGACCCTCACGCAGAATCGCATGACGATCACCCGCGTGGTCACGACGTCGGGCGAGACGGAATTGACCGGTAACCGTGACTCGCTCCCCGAGGGCGCCCGAGGCGCGGAGGTCGCAGCGGTCATGACGGGGGGCGCCGTGGCGAACCACGGCTTCGTGGGCGGAGGCGACGACGGCCCGACGTTTGGCGGCGACCCGACCGAGGCGGCCTTCCTGACGGCCGAGTGGGCGTTGGGATTGACCGACGGCCGGCGCGCCCGATTCTCCTCGCTGGGAACGGTGCCGTTCAGTTCGGAACGCAAGCGCATGTCGGCGGTCGCGGCCGATGCGGACGGCGGCTTCTACGTCGCCGCCAAGGGGGCGCCGGACGTCCTGCTCGACGCGTGCACCGGGGAACTCGTGGGGGACCGGGAACGGCCGCTCGACGAGACGGGCCGCGCGCGCGTGCTCGACGAGATCACGCGGATATCGGCCATGGGGATGCGCACGATCGCCGTCGCTTTCCGCCGGGATGGAGAGGAACCGGACGCGAACGCCGAATCGCTCGAGCGCGACCTGGTGCTCGCGGGAGTGGTTGGCATCGTCGATCCCCCGCGCGAGGAGGCGCGGGAAGCGGTGGCGGCGGCTCATGGAGCCGGTATCCACGTCATCATGATCACCGGGGACCACCCACTCACCGCGTCGGCCATCGCCATCGACCTCGGCATCGTCGAGGCCGACCCGGAGGTGATCACCGGGCTCGAACTGTCGGAGATGGATGACGACGAGTTGCGCGCCGTCGTCGAAACCGTATCGGTGTTCGCCCGCGTGGCTCCCGAGCACAAACTACGCATCGTCGACGCGCTCCAGAGCCACGGCGAGGTGGTCGCCATGACCGGCGACGGGGTGAACGACGCCCCCGCCCTGCGCAGCGCCGACATCGGGGTGGCGATGGGCCAGGGGGGGACGGAGGTGGCACGCGAGGCGTCGAACATGGTTCTGACCGACGATAACTTCGCGACAATCGTCGAGGCGGTGAACGAGGGTCGCGGCATCCTCGACAACATCAAGCGCTTCCTGCGCTACATGTTCGCGTCGAACCTCGGCGAGGTGCTCGCAGTGTTCCTCGGCGTAGTCGGGGCGTCGTGGCTGGGTTTGACGGGCCCCGAGGGAGTGGTGGTGGTGCCGCTGCTCGCCACCCAGATCCTATGGATGAACCTCCTCACCGACCTGGGGCCGGCGCTGGCGATCGGCGCCGAACCCTACGCCGACGACCTCATGACGCGGCGGCCACGGCGGCTGTCCGAAAGGCTGGTCGACCGGCGAATGTGGGGCGGCATCGCCCTGACTGGAGCCGTCATGGCCATCGTGACGCTTGCCGCGATGGACTGGTACCTACCCGGCGGGCTCATCGAAGGCTCCGAGAACCTGGCGACCGCTCGCACGGCGGGCTTCACTGTGCTGGTGCTCATGCAACTCGTAAACACCTTCTGCGCGCGGTCGGAGACCCAGAGCGTCGTGCACCACCTGTGGAAGAATCCGTGGCTGTGGGCGGCGGTGGCCCTGTCCTTCGCCCTGCAGATGGCGGTGGTGTATGTGCCGGTGCTGAACAACGCGTTCTCGACGGCGCCGCTGACAATCGGCCAGTGGACTTGGTGCTTCGTATTGGCTCTCGCGGTGCCCCTGGTGACGGAGGCTCGCAAGTGGGGGCTCAGGGTGCGGGATCGCCGGGCCGAGGAGTAACGCGCCGACCCGTGTACTTTGGAGGCCATGAGCGCCGCCTTCCTCCTCACGACGCTGGTGGTGGTCGTCGTCCCGGGCACCGGGGTGATCTATACGGTCTCGACGGGACTGTCGCGCGGGAGTCGCGTCGGCATCGTCGCGGCCTTCGGATGCACCCTCGGGATCGTCCCGCACATGATCGCGGCCGTCACCGGTGCCGCGGCGATCCTCCACGCGAGCGCCATGGCCTTCCAGACGGTCAAGTGGCTGGGGGTCGGATACCTCCTGTTCCTGGCGTGGCAGACGTGGCGAGACCGCTCCGAACTCACGGAGGCCAAGGCCCCGGCTCCCTGGTCCATGCCCCGGGTGATCGTCCAGGCGGTGCTGCTCAACCTGCTCAACCCGAAGCTGACGATCTTCTTCTTCGCCTTCCTGCCCCAGTTCGTCGACCCATCGCGGCCGGCGATCGTGCCGATGCTGGCGCTGAGCGGGGTCTTCATGGCCGTGACGTTCGCCGTCTTCAGCCTGTACGCCGTGTTCGCGGGCGCGGTGCGCACGCACGTGATCGCACGGCCCCGGGTGGTCCGACGCATGCGACTCGCCTTCGCGGCGACATACGCGGCGTTCGCAGGTCGCCTCGCCCTCTCGGCGCGGTAACCGATGTGCGAGTACCCTGGTCCCAACAGGACCGCAGACGCAGAAGGGCGACGGGGTGACCCGTCGCCCTTCCGTCGTTCGTGTGACGCTAGTTGGAGTCGTCCTTCGCGTCGGTTTTCGCGTCCCCATCGTCGACGAGGATGAGCGAGAGCTTGCCGCGCGGGTCGATCTCCTTGAGCTCGACCTGGATCTTCTGGCCGACCTTGAGGACATCCTCGACGTTCTCCACGCGCTTGCCGCCGGCGAGCTTGCGGATCTCCGAGACGTGCAGGAGCCCGTCGCGACCCGGGGACAGGGAGACGAACGCCCCGAAGGTGACGGTCTTGACGACCGTCCCGACGAACCGCTCCCCCACCTCGGGCATCTGCGGGTTGGCGATGGCGTTGATCGTCGTGCGGGCGGCCTCCGCGGCCGTGCCCTCCGTCGCGCCGATGTATACCGTCCCGTCGTCCTCGATGGTGATCTCGGCCCCGGTGTCGTCCTGGATCTGGTTGATCATCTTGCCCTTGGGGCCGATGACCTCGCCGATCTTGTCCACCGGAACCTTGATGGTGATGATGCGCGGGGCGAAGGGGCTCATCTCGTCCGGCTCGCTGATGACGGACGTCATGACCCCTAGGATGTGGAGCCGGGCGTCGTGCGCCTGCTCAAGCGCGGAGGCCAGGACCGAGGCCGGGATGCCGTCGAGCTTGGTGTCGAGCTGGATGGCCGTGACGAACTCGCTCGTCCCGGCGACCTTGAAGTCCATATCGCCGAACGCGTCCTCCGCGCCCAGGATGTCCGTCAGCGCGGCGTACTTGGTCTCGCCGTCGATGGTGTCGGACACGAGCCCCATCGCGATGCCTGCGACGGGGGCCTTGAGGGGCACGCCCGCGTTGAGCAGCGACAGGGTCGACGCGCACACGGAGCCCATGGACGTCGAGCCGTTCGACCCGAACGCCTCGGACACCTGCCGGATGGCGTACGGGAACTCCTCGCGGCTCGGGAGGACGGGGATGAGGGCCCGCTCGGCGAGCGCCCCGTGTCCGATCTCCCGACGCTTGGGGCTGCCGACGCGGCCCGTCTCCCCGACCGAGTAGGGCGGGAAGTTGTAGTGGTGCATATAGCGCTTCTTCGTCTCCGGTGTGAGGGCGTCGATCTGCTGCTCCATCTTGAGCATGTTGAGCGTCGTCACCCCGAAGATCTGGGTCTCGCCGCGCTCGAAGATCGCCGAGCCGTGGACGCGGGGCAGGACGGCCACCTCGGCCGACAGCGCCCGGATGTCCTTGAGCCCGCGCCCGTCCATACGGACGCCGTCCGTGAGGATGCGCTGGCGGACGAGCCTCTTGGTGAGCGACCGAAGCGCGGCCGAGATCTCGCCCTTCCGGTCCTCGAAGTCTCCCTCGAGGGCGGCGATCGTTTCGTTCTTGATCTCGTCGAGCTTGGTCTCACGCTCCTGCTTGCCCGCGATCGTCAGGGCCTTGCCGAGGTCGGCTTCCGCCTTCTTCGTCACGGCATCGAGCACGTCCTCCTCGTAGGGGAGGAATACGGGGAACTCGGCCGTCGGCTTGGCCGCCCGCTTGGCGAGGTCGGCCTGGGCGTCGCAGAGGGCCTTGATGAACGGCTTGGCCGCCTCGAGCCCCTCGGCCACGACGGTTTCGGTCGGCGCGGTGGCACCGGCGCCGATCAACTCGACCGCCCCGTCCGTCGCCTCGGCCTCGACCATCATGATGGCGACGTCGTCCCCGACGATCCGGCCGGCCACGACCATGTTGAACACGGCGCGCTCGACTTCGCCATACCGCGGGAACGCGATCCATTGGCCGTCGACGAGAGCGATCCGCACCCCGCCGATCGGGCCGCTGAACGGCAGCCCCGCGAGTTGGGTGGACATGGACGCCGCGTTGATGGCGACGACGTCGTACGGGTCGTCCGGGTGGACGGCCATGACGGTCACGACGACCTGGATTTCGTTGCGCAGCCCGTCGACGAACGACGGGCGCAGGGGCCGGTCGATCAGGCGGCAGGCGAGGACGGCGTTCGTGGACGGACGCCCCTCCCGGCGGAAGAACGAGCCGGGGATCCGGCCCGCGGCATACGACCTCTCCTCGACGTCGACCGTGAGCGGGAAGAAGTCGAAGCCCTCACGGGGCTGCTTGGACGCCGTCGTGGCCGAGAGAAGCATGGTCTCGCCGTCGAGGTAGGCGACGGCGGAGCCGGACGCCTGACGCGCGAGACGACCGGTCTCGAAACGAACGGTACGTTTGCCGAACTTCCCGTTATCGATAACGGCTTCGGCGTGATGGATTTCTGGACCCTCCATGGGGTTGGCACTCCTTGTTGTCACGGAGTAGCCCGGCGGGAACCGCTATCTCGCCACTGATCGTCAGTCGAAATGTTCAGAGCTTCCGGGCTCTGCCCATCACCACCGATGATCAGCGGTCAAGCGGGCTACCCCTGTATGGGCGGTCCCCGGAGGTTCCGAGGACCGAGAGAATGGTAGCAGGGATGAGGCTCCTGCGTGGCGGAAGGCGGGAAAAACGTCGCGGGATGCCCGCATGGCTCGCCTAGCGGCGCAGACCCAGCTTCTCGATGAGGGCGCGGTAACGCTGGATATCGATCTTCTGGAGGTACCCCAGGATGCGGCGGCGCTGGCCGACCATCAGCAGGAGACCCCGGCGCGAGTGATGATCGTGCGGGTGGGTCTTCAGATGCTCGGTGAGGTCGGCGATGCGCTTGCTCAGCAGGGCGACCTGAACCTCGGGAGAACCCGTGTCGCCCTTGCCGGTGGCGTATTGCTCAATGATGGACTTCTTAGTTGCTGCGTCGAGCGGCACTTCTGCTCCCTAGATTCGTTGCGCGGCGCGCCCGGGCCTGTTCTCCGGGGCTCTACGGTCCGCGGCCGTTTCACGGCGCCGACCATCGTACCAGGCTGGGCCCGTCCCCCCGACCCCCGACCCGTCAGGAGAGGAGGAGGCCTCGCACCCAGGCGACGTCCTCGCCGAGGGCGGCCTGGAGGGCTTCGATCGATCCGAAATCCCTCATGTCGCGACGACGGTCGACGAAGTCGAGGGCCACCGTGGCGCCGTAAAGGTCGGCGTCCGGGAGATCGGGAAGGTGCGCCTCGACCTGGAGGTCCGTCCCGCCCACGGTCAGGTTGACCCCCAGGCTGACGGCCGCCGCGTACGGCCTCCCGGCCATGGCCTCGGCATCCGCGCTTCCCCCGCTCTCGAGCACCGTCAGCCAGGCAGCGTATACCCCGTGGGCGGGAATCATCCCGGCGGTGACGTCGAGGTTGGCCGTCGGGAATCCGATCCGCCTTCCCAGGGAAGCCCCACGCGTCACGGTCCCCCTGAGGCGATGGGGTCGACCCAAGACATCCGCGGCCTCGGCGACCTTGCCCTCGTTCACCAGCTCCCGAACCCAGGTGGATGACCATCGCCGCTCGTCCCCGTTCGACACCCCCTCCCAGTCGAGAACCTCGACGCTGAATCCCAGCCTCTCCCCCAGCTCCCTCAACTGGGCCGCGTGACCGGTGTTCCCGCGTCCGAACGTCGTATCGTGCCCGATCACGACCCCGGAGGCCCGCAACCCGTCCACGACGTAGGCGTGGACGAACTCCTCGGCGCTCTGCTGGGCGAAGTCGAGGGTGTAGGGGACGACGAGGATCGCGTCGAGGCCGGTCTCCGCCATCCGTTCGAGCCGGTCCTCAAGCCCGGTGATGAGCGTCGGGGGCGAGGAAGGCCGGTGGACGGCGAGGGGGTGGGGGTCGAAGGTGATGGCGACGGAGCGGTCGCCTTTCGCCTTCGCCTCCTGGACGACCCTCTCGAGCACCACCCGATGCCCGCGATGCACCCCGTCGAAGTTGCCGAGCGTGACGACGGAGCGGCCGTCCTCGGGGACGTCCGCTAGGGAATGCCAGGTGTCCGTCACGTTCGTCTACTGTGCAGCCGTCGTGGTGTCGGTGAGCACCACCGTCGGACGCAGCGACCGTTTGCCCTCGACCGCCACCGCCAGGGCGACGACCGCCCCGCGGGGGCCGATGAGCGCCAGCGGGTGCTCCTCCGTGGGGTTCCCGTCGCCCTTCGCCCGGGGAACCATCCGACCGTGAACCAGGTGGTCCCTGTCCTTGGCCGTCACCTTCCTGTAGGGGAACACCTGGCGGGCCGCCTCGGCCAGGGTGAGGACGGGGAGGGGTTTCCCGGCCTCGACGCGCTTGGTCAGGCCCTCCAGGGTCTTGGCCTTCCTGATCTCGAAGCGCCCCGTCCGGGTTCGCTTGAGGGCCGTCAGGTGCCCGCCGACCCCGAGGGCCGCGCCGAGGTCCCGGGCCAGGGCCCGGATGTAGGTGCCCGAAGACACGCTCACGAACACGTCGAGGTCCAGCCAGTCGTCCCCCCGCTCGATCGAGAGGACGCTGAACGCGCTCACGGTCACGGGCCTGGCCTTGAGGGTGACGTCCTCCCCCATGCGCAGCCGGGAGTACGCGCGACGGCCGGCGATCTTGATGGCGCTGACCTTGCTCGGCACCTGGAGGATCTCACCGCTCAACGCGGCTATCGCCTCCTCGACCGCCTCCATCGTCACCTCGGACGCGTCCGTCCGCCCGGTGACATCCCCGTCGGCGTCGTCCGACACCGTCGACACCCCGAGCCGGATGGTCCCCTCGTAGTCCTTGTCCGATCCCCCGATGAACCCGAGCATCCGGGTCGCGTTGCCGATCCCGATCACGAGGACGCCGGTGGCCATCGGGTCGAGGGTGCCCGCGTGCCCTACGCGACGGGTCTTGGCGAGTTTCCTCACCCGACGGACGACGTCGTGGGAGGTCATGCCGCTGGGTTTGTCGACGATGAGAATCCCCGGCTTGGTTCCGGCCCCCCGCCTGAATCGGAAAAGGTCACATAGCCTGCTCATCGGCATCCTCCGGTCGTCGATAGGGATCGGGGTCTCCGGCGTAATCCGCTCCCTCCCGGAGGGCGGCGGCCTCGGCGTCGCGGGCCTTGGCGTCCCGGATCGCCTGTTCGAGGGCGGCGGTCGTGTCGGGAAGGGCGTCCGGGATGAACTCGAGGTCGGGGGTCAGGCGGATGTCCAGCCCGGCCCCGACGAGGGAGCGGAGGTGCCCCTTGGCGGAGGCGAGGGCCTTCTCGGTGTCGGCGCGCTCCTCGTCGTCCCCCAGGACGGTGTAGAACACGGTGGCATTCTGAAGGTCGCCCGTCACCCTCACATCGGTGATGGTGATGAATCCAAGCCTCGGATCCTTGATCTCCGTGTCGAGCGCGTTCGCGACGATCCTCTGGATGGTCTCGGCGAGCCTCAACGCGCGAGCGTTCTCCGTCATTTCGTCCTCGGGATCTCCACCATTTCGTAGGTCTCGATGATGTCGTCGACCTCGATGTCGTTGAATTTGCCGAGCCCGATGCCGCACTCGAATCCGTCCTTGACCTCCGTGACATCATCCTTGAACCGTCGGAGCGTGTCGACCTCCACCTCGCCGACGACGATGCCCCCGCGGTTGATCCGGGCCTTCGACCCGCGTCGAACGACGCCCTCCTTGACGATGCATCCGGCGATGGTGCCGAACTTGGACGAGCGGAAGAGCTCCCGCACCTCGGACGAGCTCACCTGCTTCTCCTCGTACTCGGGCTTGAGCATGCCCGTGAGGGCGGCCTCGATGTCCTCGATGGCCCGGTAGATGACGGAGTAGAACCGCATGTCGACGCCCGCCCGGTCGGCGAGATCCTGGACCCGCTCGGCGGGTTTGACGTTGAAGCCGATGATGATGGCGCCGTCGACGGTCGCGAGGTTGACGTCGTTCTGGGTGATGGCGCCGACGCCGCGATGGATGACCCTGAGGTCGACCCCGTCCCCGACCTCGACCGCCATGAGGGCGTCCTCGAGGGCCTCGACGGCGCCGGAGACGTCGCCCTTGATGATGAGGCTGAGGGTGTCGACCTTTCCGGCCTCGAGCGCCTCGGTGAAGTCCTCGAGGCTGATGCGCTTGCGCCGGGTCGCCAACTGGGCCGCCCGTTCGACGGTCTCCCGCTTCTCGGCTATCTGCCTGGCGGTCCGCTCGTCCTCGGCGATCAGGAAGGAGTCCCCGGCGTTCGGGACGGAGGTCAGCCCGATGACCTGGACGGGGCGCGCGGGGAGGGCCTCCTCCACGGTCTCGTCATGCTCGTCGAACATGGCCCGGACCCGTCCGTGCGAGGTTCCGACGACCATGGCGTCCCCCACGTTGAGCGTCCCGGACTGGACCAGGACGGTCGCGACGGCGCCGCGGCCCTTGTCGAGGTTCGCCTCGACGGCCACGCCCCGGGCGTCCTTGTCGGGGTTGGCCCTGAGGTCGAGCCCAGCGTCGGCGGTCAGAAGGACGGCCTCGAGCAATTCGTCGATGCCGGACCCCTGGAGGGCGGAGATGTTGACGAACAGCGTCTCGCCCCCGTATTCCTCCGCGACGAGGTTGTACTCCGTGAGCTGCTGGCGCACCTTGTCGGGGTTCGCGCCCTCCTTGTCGATCTTGTTGACGGCCACGACGATGGGCACCTGGGCCGCCTGGGCGTGGTTGAGGGCCTCGATCGTCTGGGGCATGACCCCGTCGTCGGCCGCGACCACGAGGATCGCGATGTCCGTCACCTTCGCGCCCCTGGCCCGCATGGCGGTGAACGCCTCGTGCCCGGGGGTGTCGATGAAGGTGATCATCCTCATGGTCCCCTCGTGCTCGTGGTGGACCTGGTAGGCGCCGATGTGCTGGGTGATGCCACCGGATTCGCCCGAGATGACGTCGGACTTGCGGATGGCGTCGAGGAGCTTGGTCTTCCCGTGGTCGACGTGTCCCATGACGGTGACGACCGGGGGTCGGGGCTCCAGGTCCTCGTCCGTCTCCGCGGCGGCTTCGGCCTCGAGGTCGATGTCGAAGTCTTCCAGCAGTTCGCGGTCTTCGTCCTCGGGGGAGACGATCTGGATGACGTAGCCGAGCTCGGCTCCCAGGGCCTCCAGCGTGCCCTCGTCGAGGGACTGGGTCGCCGTCGCCATCTCCCCCAGGTGGAACAGGACGGTCACGAGGGAGGCGGGATTGACGTCGATCTTCTCCGCGAAGTCCGCGAGGGTCGCCCCGCGCCTCAAGCGGACGGAGGTGGTGCCGTCGCCGCGGGGGATCTGCACCCCGCCGATGACCGGCGCCTGCTGCTGCTCGTACTCCTGCCGCTTGGTGCGTTTGCTCTTACGACCTCGAGCTGGTCGACCGCCGGCGCGTCCGAACGCTCCGGCCGTGCCGCCGCGTCTGCGCCCGCCGGGGCCGGGTCGACCGCCGGGCCTTCCCGGTCCACCCGGTCCACCCGGTCCGCCCGGCCTGCTGGGTCCGGCTCCGTATCCCCGGCCGGCGCCACCGCGGGGACCTCCGGGTCCCCGAGACTGTCCCGCTCCGGCGGGACGTGGCCCCTTGGTCGGGGCCCCGACGCTCCGGCCACCCGAACCTCCCGAGCCGCCGGGGCCTCCGGTTCTCGCGGGGGTGCGGGGGGTTTGGAAGGGGTTGTTGCCCCCGGGCCGGGGACGAGGACGCGGGGCCGGGGACCGGTCCGAGAAGGGGTTGTTCCCTCCCGGGCGAGGCTTGGGCCGGGGACGCGGGGCGGAGGGGGCGGACGCCTCGGCATCCGGTTCCGCCGCCTCGGGTTCGGGGGCGTCCTTGGGCTCGTCTGCTGGCTCGTCTGCGGGCTTCTCGGCCTCGGCGGGGGCCTCGGCCTTCTCCTCCTCGGCCGGCTTCGCCTTCGCGTCTTCGGGCTTCTCGGCTTTGGTCTTGGCCTTGGCGGCGGCCTTTCCGCCCTTGGCGGGGGCCTTCTCCTTGGCCTCGGGCTCGGCGGGCGGGGGCGCGGGGAAAGCCTCGCGGAGCTTGCGCACGACGGGTGCCTCAATCGTCGACGAGGGTCCCTTGACGTATTCGCCGAG
>CAYTLH010000141.1:0-18591 GCA_964438525.1 uncultured Demequinaceae bacterium
CCCTGGAGGGTCCTAAGGATCCAAAGCGATTTCGTCGAGGGTTTCGAGGCGCTAGCGGGGATCGGACCGGCGATCTCGGTCTTCGGATCGGCCAGGACGCCCCAGGACTCCCAGGAATACCGTTGGGGCGAGACGATCGGAAGGCTTCTAGCGAAGGCGGGATACGCCGTCATCACCGGGGGCGGCCCGGGCGTGATGGAGGCCGCGAATAAGGGTGCCGCAGAAGCCGGAGGGATCTCCGTCGGGCTCGGGATCGAGCTTCCGGAGGAGCAGGGGATCAATACGTACGTCAACTTGGGCATCAACTTTCGATACTTCTTCGCGAGGAAGACGATGTTCGTCAAGTACGCCCAAGGCTTCGTCGTCCTTCCCGGGGGGTTCGGCACCCTGGACGAGTTGTTTGAGTCCCTGACCCTTGTTCAGACCCACACGGTCCGACACTTTCCCATCGTCTTGATGGGGCAGGACTATTGGGGGGACCTCGTGACCTGGCTGAAGGACACCACCGTCGGCGAGGGCAAGATCACTGCTTCGGATCACGATCTGATCCGGCTGACGAATGATCCGGCGGAGGCGGTGTCGATCGTCGAGGAGTATCGGCAACGGGCGGCTGCGGACTCTGGGGGTGAGTAGAATGGAGCCGTTCCGCTCCTACGCGGATATTCAAGGAGAAGACTGCACATGGCTGCAATGAAGCCCCGAACCGGCGATGGTCCGATGGAAGTCGTCAAGGAGGGCCGCGGCTACGTCATGCGCCTACCGCTCGAAGGAGGCGGTCGGCTCGTCGTCGAGATGAACGCCGACGAAGTACGAGAACTCGGCGAAGCGCTTCAGGAGGCCGTCTCCTAATCCTCGGGGAGTTTCACCGCAACGCACATGCCGTCTCCCGTGGGTACGACGACCGAAAGCGTGTCGTCGCGTGCCTTGACGGCCTTGAGGGTCTCCCTGACGGCGGTGGTTCTTTGGTCACGCTGGGCGGGGTCGGGGACTCGGGAACGCCACAGGGCGTTGTCGATCGCGAGCACTCCCCCGGATCGGAGCAGGCGAACAGCTTGATCAACGTAGGCCGGATACTCCGAAATCTCCCCCCCGACAAACACCATGTCATATCCCGAGTCGGCCAGGCGCGGGACGATCGTGAGCGCCTCACCGGTGATCATCCGAACCCGGTCCGGGGCGTATCCGCCGGCCTTGAGGGTCTCGCGGGCGATTCGGTGATGTTCGGCCTCGGGGTCGATGGAAGTCAGGATTCCCGTCGGATCCATGCCCCGCAACAGGTAGAGGCCCGAAACGCCGGTCCCCGTACCGACCTCGACGACCCTTTCGGCTTCGACGACCGCGGCCAGCAAGGTCAGGAGTGCTCCGGATCCCGGAAGCACCGCCACGCAACCGATCTCGGCGGCAGCTTCTCGCGCCTGGGTTAGGACGTCGTCCTCCGGTCGGAAGGACTCACAGTACGCCCAGTTGGCGAGCGCTTCTCTTGTCATCACCCTCCTTGCGTTCACATCGTATCGATCGCTCCGCGTTTCTTCCGTGGGCGGGGCGGATGCGATCGCAGCATGGACGTGGGAACATGATGGTGTCCGGTTTCGTTAGGGGATTGTGAAGGAGGCGCGATGACGAACGTCCCCGCGGTTTCTCCTGCCTCCGACACCGTCGTTCGGCCTTCCCATCCGGAGTTGACCTGGGAGGGCATCGTCCGCGCCCACTCGGCTCGGGTGTATCGACTTGCCCTACACCTGACCGGAAATCCACACGACGCCGAGGATCTGACCCAGGACGTCTTCGTTCGTGTCTTCAATTCGCTCGCGAAGTATCAACCTGGGACGTTCGAAGGGTGGCTCCACCGCATCACCACCAACCTTTTCCTCGACCGCGTGCGGCGCCGGAAGCGGATCCGGTTCGATTGGATGGGGGACGAGGACAGTTCGGTGGCGACCTCGGATAGTTTCGACCGCCACGAACGGAGCGGCCAGCCCGAGGACGCCTTCGACATGGGCAACCTCGATGACGACATCATCGAGGCCCTCAGCGCCCTCTCCCCGGAGTATCGGGTCGCGGTCGTCTTGTCGGATATCGAAGGACTGTCGTACGAGGAGATCGCCACCACGTTGGGCATCAAGATGGGGACCGTGCGTTCCCGTCTGTCGCGGGCCCGTGCGCGCCTGCGTGAGGCCCTTGCCCACCGCGCCCCTTCGACGGAGTCGATGTGATCGGTCGTCACGTCGCCCGACAGTTGAACCTGCTCATCGACGGCAGGTTGGACAGGGATGACGCCCTGAAGGCGATGGCTCACCTGGAGGAATGCGAGAGGTGCGGGGCACGCTGGGAAGCCCTGCGCCGTGGGCGTGAGGCCCTGCAAACGTCGGGCAGCGGTATTGATATGAGGTCCGCTCAGCATCTGCTCAACCGGGACCGCATCGCCATGTTGGCCAAGGCGGAACCCCGCCGGCACATCAAGGTCGCAGCTGGGGTTCGTCCCCGGTTCTTCAAGGGGCTGATTCTGACGGCACCGATGGTCGTCGCGACGTTGACGGCTTTGTACATGCTAGGGGAGCCTCGCGAGATCCCTCTCAGCACCCTGCTCCCTGGAAACACGGTGTACGGCCCAACCGTGTCGAGCCTCGCGTTGGATGGCTCGACCTCGGTCGGTTCCGTCGAGTATTCCTCTTGCCCCCAGTGGGTCGACCCGGACATGACCCCTCTCGACTCCGTCGTCAGGGAGGAGGAAGGGGTGAAGATCTCGGAGACGAGGGTGCTTTTCGAGGGGAATCAGCTGACCGTGACCGAGAGGCCGGGAAGGCTTCCGAGGGAGGTCGGCGAGGTGCTGCCGAGGGCCGAGTCGGACCGGGACGTCTACGTCCTCGATGAGGAGGGGACAGACATCGTCTTCGAATCAGCCGGTCAGGTGGTCACCGCGAGCTGTGACTGCCCGACGGATGTACTCGTGGGATTCGCGGGGGGTTTTCCCGAGGGGGATTCGCCGGGTTTGCTGACGCAGTTGGGGGATGGCGTCGGCGTGGTCGTCGACGCCGTGACGGGGGACTGAGGACCGCTCAGTCCGGTGGTGGCGGGTCGGACCCGGGCCCAATGTAGGGAAGAATGGCGCCATGAGACCGCGTGCTTTCTCTGCCATGCAGCCGACCGCCGATTCCCTGCACCTAGGAAACTACCTGGGGGCCTTAACGCAGTGGGTCGCCCTTCAGGAGACCCATGACTCGATCTATGCGGTGGTCGACCTCCATGCCCTGACCGTTGCCCCGGACCCGACCGTTCTCAGGGACCGGACCAGGAGCACGGTTGCACAGTTCTTAGCGGCCGGGGTCGACCCGGCCCGATCGATTCTCTTCGTTCAGTCCCACGTGCCTCAGCACGCCGAACTCGCCTGGGTGTTGGGTTGCCTGACGGGTTTCGGCGAGGCCGGACGCATGACCCAGTTCAAGGACAAGGCCGCCAAGAGGGGCGAGGCGGCGACGAATGTCGGGCTCTTCACCTATCCGATCCTCATGGCGTCCGACATCCTCCTGTACGACGCCAACTCCGTGCCCGTCGGGGAAGACCAGCGGCAGCATCTCGAACTGTCCCGCGACCTCGCGCAGAGGATCAACTCGCGCTACGGAGACACGGTAACCGTCCCCGAGCCCTACATCGTCCACGCGACGGCCAAGATCTTCGACCTTCAGGATCCCGGCTTGAAGATGTCCAAGACGGGGAGCCCCCAGGGGATCATCGAGCTCCTCGACGAGCCCGCGGTCGTGGTCAAGCGAGTGAAGTCGGCCGTGACCGACACCGGCCGAGAGATCCGATACGACCCCGAGTCCAAACCCGGGATATCGAACCTCCTCACCATCTACTCGGCCCTGACCGATCGTCCCGTCCAGGACATCGAGGCCGACTACGCGGGCAAGGGATATGGCGAGTTCAAGTCCGACTTGGCCGAGGTCGTCGTCGGGTTTATGACGCCGCTCCGAGACGCCACGCTCGAATGGATAGACTCGCCCGATCGCCTGGACGCCGTACTGGCCGACGGCGCCGAGCGGGCGTCTCGGATCGCTCAGGCAACTCTGGAGCGGGTGTACGACCGAGTCGGACTCCTGGCCCGTCACGGATAGCCATGAACGCTTCAAGGCCGTACCGTCAATTCATGAGGTACCTGTCGGCCGCGATCATCCTGGTTCTCCTAGCCTCGGGCTGTTCCTTTGACAGCACCGACAATCCCTATCGGGGTCTCGAGCCCGCACCCTCGGCGGAGAGTATCCTCGAGAATCTGAACCTCGCGTCCTTGGGATTGAGGCCGAGATCGTGTGTGCTGTTCGATGCTCCGGTCTCTCGATGCTACGAGCCGGATCGTTGGTTGAGCATTCGGGAGGGTCGCGAGACGCTCGGATACCTTCATCGGCAACTCGTGGACGCTGGGGCGCGGTACTGGGGGAGTTCGGATTCTCCGACGACGTCTAGAGGGGCTCCCCAGGTCGCGGACCTCGACCTGGGATGCTATTTCGATTACGAGACCGGCGACTTCCCCCTTCGTGTGGTGATCGTCGGCCCCGCGGGCGAGGACGAGCCCTGCGGGAACGGTCTTCCGGGCGACGGCGTCAGCCAGGTGTGGATCATCGGTTCGGACTTCGACCCCGAGGCCCATTACGGCGGGGTCGTCATGCCTGAAGCCTTCACTTTCTTACTCCAGTCGCTTCCCCCTCGATTGATCAGGAGCGAGGAGGTTTTCGGGGGCGACGCCCCGACAATCGACGGATACTATGGGCCGGAACTGCCCAGGTTGGCCGACGCCTACGGGGTGCACATCCTTCCCGAAACGGTTGTGGTCGAGGGCGGGGTTGTGCGAGGCCTGGTTCAATACGGGGGGACCGTGCCAACGGAGGCACCCGGAGAGGACGAGGGGGAGACGACCTTGGTTCAGCAAGAGACGACCGGGGCGGTCGACGTCGTCATCGAGGTCGGGGGGGAGACATACGCCGTCCCGATCGTCATCAGATTGGGGGAATCGGCTCCCTTTGAGATCGCGCTTCCCTCCGGTTTCGATACCGACGACCTCAGGGTGGCGCCGGGCTGGAGTCATACAGACGTGAATTGGAGGGGTGGGCAGCGGTTCTCGGGCCCGGTCTCGGATTCCGAATGTGGGAAGGGCGTCGCGGTGGACGGGGGGGACGTCGCGGCCCTCACGCCCGGCCGAGGTCAAGAGTGCCTGGTGTTCGAGGCCCAGACGACGACGACCGCGGGCGAAGAAATCGTGGTGGAGGCGGTCGTGGCGACGTTTGCCGAGGACGGTACCGTGACCGAGGTGACGGATCCCTTCGTGATCGCTCAGGGCGTCGAGCCGGCCATCGGGAAGACCACCACCATCTTCCCGGATATCCTGCTCGCTTGGACGGCTTCCTCCGGCTCAGCTTCGTCGACGGGGGTATGGATCCGTTATGCCGAGTATTCCGAGGTCAAGGGCCGGTAAAGGCGCTCGTCGGATTTGAACGGCTCGGGAGATTCGGCGAACAGGGTCCCGCCCCGTAATGTAGGTTCCGTGAGCCCAGACGCAGGTTTCTCGGCCGTTATCCCTGCCGGGGGAATTGGTAGCAGGCTCTGGCCCCTATCCACCTCTGCCCGTCCCAAGTTCCTCCTTGACCTTCTCGGGACCGGGTCGACGCTGCTGCAGGACACCTATGCGCGGGTCGCCCCCTTGGCCGATCGGGTTGTAGTCGTCACCGGAGCCGTGCACGCGACGGAGGTTCGCTCTCAGTTGCCGGGGCTCGGGGAGGAGGGGCTAATCGCCGAGCCGAGCCCCCGGGACTCGATGCCCGCCATCGCCCTTGCCGCCGCCGTCGTCGAAGAGCGGCACGGTCCCCACGTTATGGGATCGTTCTCCGCCGATCACGTGATCCGGAAACCCGAGGCGTTCGCGGAGGCGATCCAGGTCGCGAGAATCAGCGCGGAGTCCGGGAGCATAGCGGTCATCGGGATCGAACCGAGGGGGCCGGCCACGGGTTTTGGATACATCAAGGCCGGGGCGGCCGTCGATGATTCCGACGGCCTTTTTCGGGTCGAGGCTTTCACGGAGAAACCCGGAGCCCGGGAGGCGAGGGCGATGATCGACGCGGGCTCCCATTTCTGGAATGCGGGCATGTACATGGCGCGGACCGACGTCCTCCTATCGGCCCTCGCCCGATTTCACCCCGATCTGGAGCGGGGAGTGCGGGAACTCGCGGCGGCCTGGGACGGCCCGGGGCGGGTCGAGGCTCAGGAGAGGATTTGGCCCGGCTTGACCCGGATCGCCATCGACCACGCGATCGCCGAGCCCGTGGCCGCAGAAGGTGGCGTCACGGTGGTTCCCGCCGATCTAGACTGGAATGACATCGGAGACTTCGCGGTTCTCGCCTCGCTTGTGGAACCGGACTCGGACGGGATCCGTCGTATTCATCGGAAGGCTCGGGTCGCGGCGATCGACGCTTCGGGATCGATGATGGTGGGAGGTGACCGGCCCGTGGTGATAATCGGAGTGGACGACGTCACGGTCGTGGACTGCCCGGAGGCCATCCTCGTGCTCGACCGGGCCGCCGCACAGAAGGTGAAGCAGGCGAAGGAGGAGATGACCCAAGGATGAAGTGGCAAGCGACGACCATACTCGCCCGGCTGGGAAAGGCCCTGGGGTTGCGTCGGCGATGGCGGGACGCCGGGTCCGTTAGGCGGGCCATGAGGCTGGCTCAGAGGGCGTCCGAAGAGGCGATACCGGCCGCCTGGTATCGCGCCTACGAACGTGCCCTCGCCGCCCTTTCGGAGGAGGACCGCTTCAAGTTCGCCAAGCTCCTAGTCGACCTCGATGCGGAGGCCCAGGGAGTCGCCCAGCGCGGCCTGGCCTCCGGGGCGCCGATCAGCGCGATCATCGGACTCATCAGGTCATGGAAGGACTTGACGGACGCGGAGCGTGATATGGCCCTCGGTCCTGTTCGGGAGGGCAAGGAAGGCCCCGTCAACCTCGCCGGAACCCCCGCCCGTCAGGTGGACGACACCACCTGCGGGGCGGCCGCCATGGCCGTCATGCTCATGATCGGGGATCCCTTCGTGGGGATCTGGATTGCGAGCGGACGTTCGTTCTTTCACTACCTTCCCCCCGAAGTGGCTCGGATTCCCCGCCGTACGTGGTTGATGACCCCTGGGGAGCGTTGGGAGGGCCTCCAGAAGTCCATCCACGTGGACACCGTTCGCCGGGGTCTGTTCCTTCTCGTTCCTTGGCCGCGATCCTTCGGTACACCTCCTTGGCGGGTGGACAACCACACTCGGTTCCTTGGGCTCAAGTTCCATGGGGGGATCGTCGACGACACGGATGAAACGGACCTCGACGCGATGATCACCCGGGCCACCGCCGCCCTCATCGACGGTATCCCGGTGCCCCTCTATGCCTCTGGGGATTCGTCTCGGGGTCTCGATACCGTGGTACCCCGCCACGTCGTCCTCCTCACTCACGTCATCAAGGGGGGGTTCCTGGCCTACGAACCCGCAAGCGCCGAGCAACACTTCATCTCGGACAAGCAACTCCGGGAGGGCGGCACGGGACTGAAGGCACTCGGGAACTGGTCCCACGTCTCGTGGATGATCCTCCCGAAGGCGAAAACGTAGCCGTGACGGAGGCCGGTTCCGGGGGGATCTTCGACATCGTCCAGGCTCTCCCCAAGGTCGTGCTCCATGATCATCTGGACGGGGGGCTTCGTCCGGACACCCTGCTCGACCTCGCCGAGGGGATCGGGCATGAACTTCCCGTCCTAGATCCGGACGGGCTTCGACGATGGTTCGTCGACTCGGCCTCGGGGGGGTCCCTCCCCGCATTCCTCGAGACTTTCGTTCACACGGTCGCCTGCCTGCAGACTGAGGAGGCCCTGACCCGGGCGGCGCGGGAGGCCGTCGTCGACCACGCCAGGGACGGGGTGGTCTACGCCGAGATCCGGTACGCCCCCGAACTGCACACCGCCGGGGGTTTGCCGATGACGGCGGTCGCGGAGGCGGTGGCGGCCGGGCTTTCCGAGGGCGTTGACGAGGCTCGGCAGGAGGGGAACCGCATCATCGCGGCAGCGATCGCCACGGCGATGCGGCAGGAGAAACGCAGCGCCGAGGTGGCCCGACTCGTGGCCGACCATCCCGACTTATGCGCGGGATTCGACATCGCCGGGCCCGAGGCCGGATTTCCGCCCTCCCTTCACGAGGAGGCCTTCGCCCTTCTTCGGGACGCCCTCATCCCGGTCACCGTCCACGCGGGAGAGGCGGCGGGCCCGGAGAGCGTCCACGAGGCGCTCTCCGTCGGTTCGGCGAAGAGAATCGGGCATGGGGTCCGCATCGTCGACGACATCGACAACGTGGACGGCACGCCGCGATTCGGGCGGGTCTCGTCCTTCGTCCGTGACAACCGGATCCCCCTGGAGGTATGTCCCACCTCGAACGTCCTGACCGGAGCCGCCTCGTCCATCGCCGAGCATCCCGTCACCGTCCTCCGGGACCTGGGTTTCGCTGTCACTGTCAATCCCGACAATAGACTGATGTGCGGAACGACCACGTCCCGCGAGATGGCCCTGCTTGTGGACGAGGCCGAATGGAGCCTCGCTGACCTAGAGATCGCAACCCTGGAAGCCGCGTGGGCGGCCTTCCAGCCATACGACGTCCGTCAAGAGATCGCCGACGCGATCGTCGCAGGCTTCGGGGAGGCTGGGGGGTGATCCCGAGGGGCGAGGCCGCGAGGCTCATCGACCACACACTACTGAGGCGCGATGCCGACGAGGCCGAAATCGACGCGCTGGTGGAGGAGGGCCTCGACCTTGGGGTATTCGGGGTGTGCGTAGATGGCCGATGGGTTAGGCGCATTCTCGATCGTGGCCGTGGATCCCTTCGGATCGTGACCGTGTGCGGCTTCCCCACGGGGGTGGGGACGCCCGGGGCGAAGGCGCGGGAGGCCGCCTGGGCGGTGAATGAGGGCGCCGACGAGGTCGATATGGTCGCCGACCTCGATGCCGTGGGGGCGGCGGACTGGGGGCGCGTCGAGGGTGACATCGCGGAGGTCCGGTCGGCGATGGACGGAGCCTCGACCGGGAGGGTGCTCAAGGTGATCCTCGAGACCGCTGCATTCGACGATCGGACGATCGGGGAAGCCGCCCTCGCGGCGGAGCGGGCGGGTGCGGATTTCGTCAAGACCTCGACGGGGATGAGTCCCGCCGGAGGGGCCACGGTGGGGGCCGTGAGCGTGCTCGATGAGGCGGTCGGCGGACGGCTCGGCATCAAGGCTTCCGGCGGGATCCGAACGGCCGAGGATGCGGTCGTCCTCCTCGACGCCGGCGCGACTCGCCTGGGCACCTCCGGGACTCGGGATATTCTCTCCGGCTGGCCGGCCTAGGCCTGGCCCCCTCTTCCCGCCTCGGTCAGCGTCTCCCTCAGGTCTCCCGCTAAGGCATCAAGGGCATCCCGGGCCTCTTCCCTTTGGCCCGCGGGATCGTCGGTCCCGGACGGTCGGCAGATCTCGATATACGCCTTGAGCTTCGTCTCGGTACCCGAGGGGCGTACGAGGATGCGGACTCCGGATTCGGTGAGGAGGCGAACGATGGGGGTCGAGGGAAGGCCGTCGAGTCCTTTTCGACCATCCTCAACGGAC
This sequence comes from uncultured Demequinaceae bacterium, assembly GCA_964438525.1. Lineage (GTDB taxonomy): Bacteria > Actinomycetota > Actinomycetes > Actinomycetales > Demequinaceae > JAFGBM01. Next base: position 9,638 of record CAYTLH010000141.1, read on the forward strand.
GCGATTCCCGATCCTCCGAGCGTGCGCGGAGGGGAGGAGAGGAGGCGTTCGAGTGAGGAGGCGTCTCCGACGGAGGGGGTCGTGACCGACACTTGGCGGGTGAGGGACACCCCGTAGCGACGATCCAGATCGTCGAGCGCGTCCCCGGGGGGACGGCCTCCTTGGGTAAGAAGGGAGGCGTGTTCGGCCACGACGAGGGCGGCCGAGATCCCGTCCTTGTCCCGTACGGTGTCGGGCGCGACCCCGTATCCCAGGGCCTCCTCGTAGGCGTATGCGAGGTTCGGGACCCTGGATAGCCATTTGAAGCCCGTGAGAGTCGTGGTACAGCCGAGTCCGTGCCGGGCGGCGATGGCCGAGAGGCGCGTGGACGATACCAGGGTGGTAGCCAGGGTCGTGGCCTGGGGCGCCAACCCGGGGACTCTGACCCCAGAGGCGACGAGGGTTGCCGTGCGCTCGCCCAGGAGGCAGCCGAGTTCGTCCCCCGTGAGGGTCGTCCAGGAGCCGTCTGCCGGGAAGGCCGCGGCACACCGGTCGGCGTCCGGGTCGAGGGCGATGGCGAGGTCCGCGGATTCGGAGCGGGCCAGGGCGAGCACCCGGTCCATGGCGCCCCGTTCCTCCGGGTTGGGGTAGGGGACCGTCGGAAAGTCGGGATCCGGATCGAATTGATCGCCGACGATGACGACGTCGGTGAACCCTGCCGAGCCAAGCACCGCGCGGACCACTCGCCCGCCCACGCCATGCAAGGGTGTCAGGGCGATCCGAAGCGTTTCCCGACGCGGGCCGTTCTCGTCGTCGGGCCGGGGGATGAGGCCGACGATCGCCTCGATGTAGGCCGCCTCGACCTCGTCATCCAACGTTACGCGCGAGCCATTCCCCGAACCGCCCAAACGATCACGGTGGATCCAGGCCTCGATGTCGGCATCCGCCGGAGGGGCGATCTGTGCGCCCCGGATGCTCTCGTCGACGAGCCTTCCCCCGAAATAGACCTTGAGGCCGTTGTCCGTTGCGGGATTGTGGCTGGCGGTCACCATGATGCCGACGTCCGCGTCGAGGGATCGGACGGCGTAGGAGAGGACGGGGGTCGGGACGGGGCCGGGAAGGGTGAGGGCGTCATGGCCGGCGTCCGCCATCGTCCCGGAGGCCTCCGCCGCGAAGTCGGAGGAGCCGTGCCGGGCGTCGCGCCCCACGACGACCCTCGCGGGGCTTCCCCCCAGGCGATCGGACAGGTACGCGGCGATCCCCCGGCACACCCGACCGACCGTGTCGGGGTTCATCTCGTCCGGTCCGGAACCCAGGGGGCCGCGGATCCCGGCCGTGCCGAAGGAAAGGACCACGCCTGTCGCCTACAGCCTGCCGACGATGTCGGCCAGGAGGCGGGAGAGGCGAGGCTCCGCCTCCATGCCGGCGGCGAGGACCTCGTCGTGGCCGATCGGTCGATCCGACACACCGGCCGCGAGGTTGGTGACGAGGGAAAGGCCCAGAACGTCCAGACCGGCCGCGCGCGCCGCGATGGCTTCGAGGGCCGTCGACATTCCGACGAGGGTGGCTCCCATCGCCTCCGCCATCCGGATCTCGGCGGGCGTCTCGTACTGGGGGCCGGGGAACTGGGCGTAGACGCCCTCGGTGAGGTTGGGGTCGGCCTCACGGGCGAGCGCCCGAAGACGAGGGGAGTACACGTCGGTGAGATCGACGAAGGCCGGCCCGATCAGGGGACTCGCGCCGGTGAGGTTGATATGGTCCGCGAGGGCAACCACGGTTCCCGGCGTGAGGTCGGGCCGGATGGATCCGCAGCCGTTCGTGAGGATGATGACACCGCAGCCGGAAGCCGCCGCCACCCGGATCGGGTGGGCGACCGCGTCCGGATCCCTCGACTCGTAGAAGTGATGTCGGGCGCCCAGGACGAGGACCCGGGTCTCCGTCGGGGTCCGAAGGGAAACGATGTCGGACGAGTGCCCCGGAACGGACGGGCTCCTGAATCCGGGGACGTCCTCCGCCGGTACCGCCGATACCCGTTCCCCCAGGGTGTCGACGGCAGACGACCAGCCCGAGCCGGGGACGACGGCCACGTCGTGCCTGTCCACGCCCGTCCGGGACGAGAAGACCTCGGCCGCTCGCCGAGCGATCGTCGCCGGATCATCCATCGCGCCCGTCCGATCCCCGGTCATGGTCACACGGTACCGCGGGGTTCGGGGTCAGTCCCCGTCCCCATCGATGTCGCAGATGGGGGTACCGGAACTCACGCTCGCCCCCACGACGGCCGTGAGGTTGGTGATCGTTCCACTCTTGTGGGCGATGAGGGGTTGTTCCATTTTCATGGCCTCGAGGACGACGACGAGATCCCCTTCCGCAACCGTGGCCCCCTCCTCAACCGCCACCTTGACGATGGTTCCCTGCATGGGCGACGACAGGGTCTTTCCGCTCGCGAGTTTGACCGAGCCGTTCGGGCGGGAGGCCCGACGGGGACCTCCAGATCGGGCGCTCGCCCGCCCCGCGGCGGCGAGGCTTGCGGGGAGGACCACCTCGAGTCGTTTGCCCCCGACCTCAACGACGACCCGGGAGGTCTCGCTGGCCTCGGAATCCTCCACCGATGGGGCCGCGGCGTGGCCCAGGGAGGCCACGGTCTCGGCGAATTCGGTCTCGATCCACGTGGTGAAGATGCCCAACCGCCCATCCGGAGCCGTGAATTCGGGGGCTTCGAGCACCGCCTTATGGAAGGGGAGGACGGTGGGGAGGCCTTCGATGACGAACTCGGACAGGGCTCGGCGGGACCGGGTGATGGCCTCGTCCCGAGTCGCTCCGGTGACGATGACCTTGGCCAGGAGGGAATCGAAGGCCCCGGACACCACTCCCCCTTGGGAGATCCCGGCGTCGACCCTGACCCCTGGGCCGGAGGGAAGGCGGAGCTTCGTCACACGACCCGGGGTGGGAAGGAAACCCGCGCCGGGGTTTTCGCCGTTGATGCGGAACTCGATGGAGTGTCCGCGAACCGTTGGATTCACCGTCGAAACGGGCTCGCCGGCCGCGATGCGGAACTGCTCCCGAACGAGGTCCATTCCGGTGACCTCCTCGGTCACGGGGTGCTCGACCTGCAGCCTCGTGTTGACCTCCAGGAAGGACACGGTTCCGTCGGAACCGATCAGGAACTCGCAGGTGCCGGCGCCCAGGTAACCGGCTTCCTTGAGAATCGCTCGGCTTCCCTCGATGAGGGCGGTCTCCTGGTCGGAAGTGAGGAAGGGGGCGGGGGCTTCCTCGACGAGTTTCTGATGCCGTCGTTGGAGGGAGCAGTCGCGGGTAGAGACCACGACGACGTTCCCGTGAGAGTCGGCGAGGCATTGGGTTTCCACGTGACGGGGTCGATCGAGAAAGCGCTCCACGAAGCATTCTCCACGGCCGAAAGCGGAGGTCGCCTCACGGACGGCGGATTCGTATAGATCGGGGATGTCGTCTCGGGTGTGGGCGACCTTGAGGCCTCGGCCGCCGCCGCCGTGGGCGGCCTTGATGGCAACCGGAAGCCCGTGCTCGTCTGCGAAGGCCAGGACCTCGTCGGCGGTCGATACAGGGTCGGGTGTGCCGGGTACGAGTGGGGCGCCGACCCTCTGGGCGATATGGCGGGCGGAGACCTTGTCCCCTAGGGATTCGATCGCCTCGGGCGGGGGGCCGATCCAGACAAGCCCGGCACCGATGACCGCGCGGGCGAAGTGCGCATTCTCGGCCAGGAACCCGTATCCGGGGTGAATCGCCTGGGCTCCTGAGCGGGCGGCGGCGCCGAGGATCTTGTCAACGTCGAGGTAGGTTTCGGCGGCTGTCGCACCCCCGAGGGCGTAGGCGTCGTCGGCGAGGGACACGAAGGGAGCTTCCCGGTCGGGGTCGGCGTAGACGGCGACGGATCGGATGCCCGCATCCCTGGCGGCACGGATGACCCGAACCGCGATTTCGCCCCTATTGGCTATCAGGACGGAGTGAAAAGACGGCACCAGGCCAACGTAGCGCGGCCGCGGGAAGGGCCGCGACCCCGGCCCTGACTCCCGGGACAAGTTTGGGGTGGGCGCTAAGGGCGCGCCTTAGCGTTTGTGTGGAACCTACAACGAATTGGGGTGTTTCGCGAGGTTACGTCCCCGTAGGTTGTTTTGAGGCGACAAAAGGGGGTCGGTCTGGTGGCTAGGCCCACAGGTCGGTGATGTCGAGGCCCAGGCGAGCGAGAAGGTGGCGAAGCAGGGGGAGGCTCAACCCGATGACGCCATGGTGGTCCCCCTCGATCCTCTCGATGAACGGGCCTCCTCGGCCGTCGATCGTGAATCCCCCCGCCACGTCGAGAGGTTCACCGGTGGCGATATAGGCGTCGACCTCGGCGTCCGTGAGGTCGGCGAAGTGGATGACCGTCGACGAGGTGTCCCCGACCCTGACGACGGCGGCATCGGCGTCACGGGCGTCGTTGCGGTTGTCGATAAGGGCGTGTGCCGTGTGCAGGATCCCGGCCTGGCCTCGGACCTGGCGCCACCGCTCGCGGGCGGCTTCGGGCGTGGTGGGTTTGCCGTACAACTCGTCGTTGAACTCGAGAAGGGAGTCGCAGCCGAGGACGAGGGTATCCGGGTCGTGGTGCTCCCGGACCCATTCGGCCTTCGCGCTCGCGACGATGAAGGGCTGATCCCGCAGGGTCAACCTCGGGCTGAGCCCAATCATGCGGTGCTCCGCGAATAGATCTCGGGCGTTCGCGAGCAGGCCGTCCTCGTCGACATCGGCGACGATGACCGTGGGCTCGATGCCGGCGGAACGAAGGGTCGACAGCCGCGCGGGCGAGGCGGAGGCCAGGACGAGGGGAACGGGCATGGCGCCAGCCTAGCGGTGAGTCACAACCGCATCATGATGGACCTGGGCCAATCCGGGACGATCAGCTCGGGATATTTGCGACGGTGCCCGATCGCAGAGGAGGAGGCCCAGGGTACGACTCCGGGACGGCTTCCCTAGAGGGGTTGGTCAGAAGCGGAGTGAAGGCCAATTCGGCGGCTCCCAGGAGCGGAAGCCGAGAACGCAGCGTCGCGCGTTCAATCAAGAGGTTTTCTGCCAGTGGCGAGAAGGACGCCTCTCGCACCCGCCTTCTCACCAGGTCGGGCCAGGCGGCGTGGAGCGACCCGAGGAAGCCTCCGAGAAGTACGACCTCGGGGTTGAATACCGAGACGAAATTCGCGATCGCCTCGGCGAGGATCGTGATCTGCCGGGCGGCTTCTTCCTTGAGGGCTGAATCAGTTGTGTTCATCAACACGGCGTCAAGTTCATCGAGGTCCACGGGGTCGCTTCCCATGAATGAGCGCAGTCGGACCAGGTTGACCTCGGTCTCCAGGCATCCGAATCGTCCGCAGTAGCACCGAAGGGAACTACCGGTGACAACGGTGTGCCCCAACTCGGCGGCGTATCCGTTCTCGCCGATCAAGGGAGATCCGGCGACCATGATTCCTCCACCGATGCCGACGGAGAATCCATTGAGATAGACGAGGTTATTGACACCCCTTCCTGCCCCGAAGAGCGACTCGGAGATCATCGACACCCCCGCGTCGTTGCCTGCGAAGGCGGGCAAGCCCAACGCCTGCGCCATGTGTTCCGCGAACGGCTCGTTCGTCCAGTCGAGGTAGGGCGCCCTTCGTACAAGCCCGTCCCTAGCACGCACAAGCCCGGGAATCACGAGACCGACGCCGACTATCTTGTAGTTGTTGAGTTCCTCGAGCAAGTCCTCGACCAACTGCACGGTGAGATCGATAGCGTTCCTTGGAGAAGGAATCTGACTCAGTTCGCGTCGGATGCGGGTGTGCACCACACCCCCAAGCCCTACGAGGCCGAGAGTCAGAGAATCGATGTCTGGATTGATGACGAGGGCAGACACCTTTGAATTCGGGTGGACGATTGGGCTCGGGCGTCCCCGCGCGAGTGTCGCTTCCGGAGGCGTCTCGAATGCCAGGCCAAGCTCCACGAGTTCGGTGACGAGCGCACCTACGGTCGAACGATTGAGTCGTGTTCTGCGTGTGATCTCCGCGCGCGCGAGCGGGCCATCATGGTGAATGGTCGTCAAGACGGTCGAAAGATTGTGCTGACGTGTTTCGTCGTTGCGGCGACCAACACCCGCCCTAGCCTGCCGCTCGGCCTTCGGCCCCTTCACTACCGCATCACCGATCCTCGATAGTCCCGGGCCCTAGGATGACTAACGATCGCCAGCTCTACGGCGCGTGGTGACGTCGAAGGCGACGGCGACGACAAGCACCAGTCCCTTGATGACCTTCTGCCAGGCCGGATCGACGCCCATGATCGAGAGTCCCTGGTTGAGCACGCCCATGATGAGGGCACCCGTGACCGCTCCCGAGATCTTCCCGACTCCACCCTGCACGGCCGCGCCACCGATGAATACCGCTGCGATCGCGTCGAGTTCGAAGAAGTCGCCAGCGGTCGCGACGGCACTACCCGCACGCGCGGTCGTCACAACGGCCGCGACGGCCGTGAGGGTTCCGATGTTGACGAAGATCAAGAAGTCGACCCACTTCGTCTTGACACCCGACATGACCGCCGCGAAACGGTTCCCGCCCATGGCATAGATGTGACGCCCGAACACCGTCCGATTGAGCACGAACGTGTAGGCAAGGATCAGGACCGCGAGCACAATCAGCACATACGGAGCTCCCCGGTGTCCCGCAAGCGAGTACGCGATGTACAGGATGACAGAGCCGACGACGACGTTGCGCGCGAGGAAGACCCACAAGGGAACGCGCGGGAGGTTCCGAGTCTTCAACTTTGTTCGCGCCCGCACCTGGCCCACGATCATCCCGGCCACGGCAAAGACTCCTATAAGGATGGTGAGGACGTCTCTTCCGTCCGCGATCTGGCCGAACCAGCCGGGAAGCCACCCTCGAGCGATTGCGTCGAATCCTTCGGGAAGACCTCCGATGGTGCCGCCGGTGAGGAACACCAAGGTGAGACCTCGGAAAATGAGCATGCCTGCAAGCGTGACGATGAACCCCGGTATCCCCACGAAAGCCACCCAGAACCCTTGCCACGCGCCCGCCGCGGCCCCAATCGCCAGGGCGAGGAGGACAGCAAGAGGCCACGGGAGGCCCCATTCACTGATGGCGAGGGCAACGATCGCTCCAATCATCGCGACGAGCGACCCCACCGACAGGTCGATGTGCCCGGCGATGATGACCATCACCATGCCGATCGCCAGAATCATCACGTAGGCGTTCTGCATGACCAGGTTGTTGACGTTCGCGGCGTACAGGAGCCTGCCGTGCGTCATCAATTGGAACAGCATGATGATCACGACGAGGGCGCCGATGAGCCCATAGTCACGAAGATTGATGCCTCCCCCACTCAGACGACCTACCGCCTTTGCCTTCTTGACCTTCTCAGCCACGATCTAGTTCCCTTCTTGAGTCATGAGTACCATCAGGTTCTCCTGGGTGGCATCCTTGCGATCCTTCTGGCCGGTGATGCGGCCCTCAGAGATCGTATAGATACGATCACAAATCCCGAGCAGCTCGGTCAACTCCGACGAGATGACGACAATCGCCTTGCCCTCTGCGGCCAGTTGGTTGATAAGTCCATATATCTCGTACTTGGCTCCCACGTCCACGCCACGTGTTGGCTCGTCGAGGATCAACACCTCCGGCTGCGTATGGAGCCACTTGGCGAGCATGACCTTCTGCTGATTGCCACCCGAAAGCTTGCCGACGAGTTTGGTAACGGAATCGGTCCGAATGTTCAGCGCCTTGCGGAATTTCTCGGCCTCAATGGTTTCGTCGTGGAGGTCGATGATCCCCCCCTTGGAGAGGCTTTCCAGATCCGCACTCGAGATATTCACCGCGACAGTCGCGATGAGGTTGAGCCCGAATCGCTTCCGGTCTTCCGTGGCGTAGGCAATGCCATTGTCGATCGCATCCCCGACGGTATGGGTCGAGATCGGCTCGCCATGCTTGAAGACCCGTCCCGTGATCTTGGTGCCATATCGGTGGCCGAAAAGGCTCATCGCCAACTCGGTCCTTCCCGCACCCATGAGACCGGCCATTCCGACGATCTCGCCAGCCCTGACGGTAAAACTCGCGTCGTCCACGACCTTCCGACCGGTATCGATCGGGTGATAGACGTTCCACCCTTCGACACGCAGCACCTCTTCGCCGGGCTTCGACGTACGAGGGGGAAAGAGGTTGTTGAGTTCCCTTCCGACCATCGATCGAATCATGCGTGACTCGGAATTGTCTTTTTCTTTCATGCTGAAGGCATCGACCGTCTTTCCGTCACGCAGCACGGTGATCGTGTCCGAGATCGCACGGATCTCTGCAAGTTTGTGAGAAATGATGATCGCGGTGATCCCGTGATCTCGGAGTTCACTGATCAGGCCAAGGAGATGGGCGGAGTCCTCGTCATTGAGGGCCGCGGTCGGCTCATCGAGGATGAGCACTTTGACCTTCTTGGAGAGGGCCTTGGCGATCTCGACGAGTTGTTGCTTGCCTACCCCGAGATGCAGGATTTGTGTGGTCGGCTTTTCGTGGAGGCCGACGCGTTCCATCAGTACTTGCGCCTCTTGGTTCGTCGCGTGCCAGTCGATGATGCCGTGTGAGGCGCGTTCGTTCCCCAGGTAGATGTTCTCGGCGATTGACAGGTGGGGGCTGAGCGCGAGCTCCTGGTGAATGATGACGATCCCATCGGCCTCGGAATCGCGGATCGATCGATAATCCACGGTCTTGCCGTCAACCTCAATGGATCCGTCGAAAGACCCATGGGGGTGAACCCCCGACAGCACGTTCATGAGAGTCGATTTTCCAGCGCCGTTCTCGCCGCAGATTCCGTGGATCTCTCCTCGCTGAACCTCGAAACTCACATCGCTGATCGCGTTGACCCCCCCGAAGCTCTTGGTGATGTTCGTCATTCTTAGGACGACGTCTTTGCTCATCCCTGTTCCCATCCTCGTGTGGTCA
>CAYTLH010000142.1:0-7071 GCA_964438525.1 uncultured Demequinaceae bacterium
GGCGTTCAGCCCCATCTCCGCCATCGCGGCGACGTCCTCGGCGTAACGGTGGTAGTGATCGTCCGCGACGTCACCCGTGTCCCCGCCCTGGATGAGACCCGGGGTCGCGGCTCGGGTATCCCAGATGCACGGACCCCGACCATCCTCCGTCGTCGCCCCCTCGATTTGGTAGGCGGCGGTCGACGTGCCGAAAAGGAATCCCGGGGGAAAGGGGGAAGCGGGGTGAGTCATGGGCCGAGTCTAGTCATAACGTTTCGACTCCCAGCGTTGCCCGCGCTACATCCGCTCGAAGTCGTCCTTGAGGCGCCTGCCCTCGACGAATTGGAAGACGTCCTTCAGCGGCTCTCGCTCCTTGGAGAAATACCAGTAGAGCATCCCTTTGAGGGCCCAGGCCCCGGCGGCCGCCCCGACGAAGCCGATCGCGAATGCCCCGGAGACGTCGGGGAGGAAGCCCTCAATCTCCCATATGGGGGTTCCCACGAGGTCCTCCCTCCTCGCGAGCGCGAGGAATCCGAGGGCGAAGAGCACTATGAGGATCCCCCCGGCAAAGGCGTGGGCGGCGAGGTGAAGGTAGAACGACGGACGGTGCCGCAGCAGATAGACCACGACGACGCTCATCGCCGCCCAGATGGCGCAGTACAGGGCGACCGCAAGAATCAACACCCACCCGAACGTGGAGACGGTGTTGCCCACGGAACCCAGGCCCCCGAACACCCGATCGGAGAAGGAGGGGTCGCCCGGCAGGTAGCCGGACGCCGCTACGACGGCCAGGACCACGATGGGCAGAAGCGAGATCAGGCCCGCCTTCATGTGGTCGCCGAACGGGGCCCAGAGGTAGGCCCCCTTCGTGCCGATATCGACCTTCACACGGAGGGGCTTCAGTTCACCCTTGGCGCGTTTGGGACGGATCATGGTGTGAGCGTATCCCACTACGGCGAGTCGATTGGATCGGGCTCCGGCCACACCAACCGCAGATCCTTCAGATCGGAATTGGCCAGGATGGCCTCCTCGTCGCTGGGAACCTGGACCGTGTGATACCCACGATCGCTCTCGTAGATCCGGTACACCCCATTCAGCTGGGCGAACTGCTCTAGGGATCCGAAACTCACGACGATGTCCTTGCGAAACGTCGCCACGATCCGACCTCCCTGACTATGAACGGCTACAGGCCCTCTCCCACCACGGTACCTTGGAAGTCGGAGTCAGGTGGATCGGGGCTTCCTAGAACAGGCGATGGTCGCCGGTCTCCGCGCCCCGGAGGGCGTCGTAGTCGAGCAACACGCACCGGATGCCCCGATCCTCGGCCAGAGTCCGGGCCTGCGGCTTGATCTCCTGCGCGGCGAAGACCCCCTCGACCGGGCTCAAGAGAGGGTCCCGGTCGAGCAGTTCCAGGTAGCGGGTGAGTTGCTCGACTCCATCGACCTCCCCCCGACGCTTGACCTCGACGGCTACCGTGCGACCGTTCGACCCCCTCGCGAGGATGTCCACCGGACCGATCGCGGTCGGGTACTCCCGCCTCACCAGGGAGAGGCCCTCCCCCAGCACGGCCATCTGCGAAGCGAGCAACTCCTGCAGGTGGGCCTCGACGCCGTCCTTGACGAGACCCGGGTCGGAGCCCAAGTCGTGCGATGTGTCGCTCACGATCTCGTGGATCTCAATCTCCAGCCGGTCCTCCGTCTTGGCGTGCTCGATCACCCACAGCGCCGCCGCCCCCCCCGAGGCCGCCTCCTCCGATGGCGCCACCTCCCGCAGCGAACAGGGAGGGCCCATCCAGTTGAGGGGCTTGTACGAGCCGCCGTCGGAATGGATGAGGACTGAGCCGTCGGACTTGACGATAATCAACCGCGTCGCGAGGTCGAGCCTCGCCGTCAGCCTCCCCGAATACTGCGCCGCGCATCGTGCGATGACGACACGCATCTCTACCTCTCCGGGCCGTCGACCGGGTCCGCGATGACGGTGACGACGTTCGAGTCGAAGGAGACAAACCCTCCCCCGACGGGTATCTCCACCCGGTTCCCCACCAGGTCGACGACGGCCACGGTGCAGGGTTGGAGGACCGACAGGATGGGCTCATGCTCGGGATACAACCCGATTGATCCCTGGACGGTGATCAGGGAGACGTGCTCCGCCTCACCCGAGAACAACGACTTCTCAGGGGTGACGATGTCGACGGAGAGGGGCACCGCTAGCCCAACTCCTTCTGGATCCTGTCCCAGTTGCGGTCGAGGTCCTCCAACCCGCCGATGTTGAAGAACGCCTGCTCGGGGATGTGGTCGTACTGCCCGTTCACGATCCCGGTGAACGCCTCGATGGTCTCCTTGAGGGGCACGGTCGAACCGGGAACCCCCGTGAATTGCGTCGCCATGTAGGTGTTCTGGGAGAGAAACTGCTGGATCTTGCGGGCACGGGAGACGACGATCTTGTCCTCTTCGGAGAGCTCGTCGACCCCGAGGATGGCGATGATGTCCTGAAGTTCCTGGTTGCGCTGGAGCACGGCCTTGACCGCGACGGCCGCCCCGTAGTGCTCCTTGCCGATGTACCGGGGATCGAGGATGCGGGAGGTCGAGGTGAGGGGGTTGACGGCGGGGTACAGGCCCCTAGAGGCGATATCGCGGCTCAATTCGGTCGTGGCGTCGAGGTGGGCGAACGTCGTCGCCGGGGCGGGGTCGGTGTAGTCGTCCGCGGGAACGTAGATCGCCTGAAGGGAGGTGATGGAGTGCCCCCGGGTAGAGGTGATCCGCTCCTGAAGGGCGCCCATTTCGTCCGCGAGGTTCGGCTGGTATCCGACGGCCGACGGCATCCGTCCGAGCAGGGTCGACACCTCCGAACCGGCCTGGGTGAACCGGAAGATGTTGTCGATGAACAGCAGGACGTCCTGGCCCTGCACGTCGCGGAAGTATTCGGCCATCGTCAGGGCCGCCAAGGCGACCCGAAGGCGCGTCCCGGGCGGTTCGTCCATCTGGCCGAAGACCAGAGCCGTCTGTTTGATGACCCCGGATTCGGTCATCTCGCGGATGAGGTCGTTGCCCTCCCTCGTTCGCTCGCCGACCCCCGCGAAGACCGACACCCCCTTGTAGTTGGTCGCGACCCGGTAGATCATCTCCTGGATGAGGACGGTCTTGCCGACGCCCGCCCCCCCGAAAAGACCGATCTTGCCGCCCCTGACGTATGGAGTCAGGAGGTCGATGACCTTGATGCCCGTCTCGAACATCTCGGTTTTGGACTCGAGTTGATCGAAGGCGGGGGGCTTCCGGTGGATCGGCCATCGCTCTTTCACCTCGACTTCCCCCACCTCCTCGGCATTCAACACCTCGCCTATGACGTTGAAGACCCGGCCCTTGGTGATTTCGCCGACCGGAACGGAAATGGGGGCTCCGGTGTCCCTGACTTCGAATCCCCGGACCAAGCCATCGGTTGGACGTAGGGCGATGGCCCGGACCAGGTTGTCGCCGAGGTGTTGGGCCGTCTCGAGGGTCAACGTGAATTTCGACTCCCCCTCCCCCTGGGCGGTTAGGTCGATTTCCACCTCGAGCGCGTTGTACAGGTCCGGAAGGGCGTCCGGGGGGAACTCGACGTCGACCACGGGCCCGATGACCCGGGCGACCCGGCCGACGGCGAGGGCCTCGCGCTTCTGCGCGGCGGTCTTCGGGGCCTTGGCTTTCGAGGCCTTGGCTTTCGGGGTCTTGGCCTTCGGCGCCTTGGGCATTCTCCTCGCCCCTTCCTACGAGGCCGCCGCGAGCGCGTCCGCGCCCGAAACGATCTCGCTGATTTCCTGGGTGATCTCGGCCTGACGCGCCTGATTGGCCAGTCGAGTGTAGGTGTCGATTATCTCGTTCGCGTTCTTCGTCGCGGTGTTCATCGCCCTCTGGCGAGCCGCGAGCTCCGAGGCGGCGCTCTGGATGAGGCAGTGGTAGATCCGGGTCTCGATGTACCTGATGAGCAGGGCGTCCAGCACCTCCTGATCCGTCGGTTCGAAGTCGTAGATCGGGGGGATGTCCGCGGATCCCGTTTGCTCCTCCACGATCTTGATGGGGAGAAGCCTGAGGACCCGGGGCTCCTGGGTCACCATGGATCTGAAACGGGTGTAGACCACGTGGAGCTCCGCCACTCCCCCGTCCTCCGGCTCGGCGAGGAAAGACTTCAAGAAAGTCTGGGCGATATCCGAAGCGATCGCATGGGTCGGGGAATCGGAGTCCCCCACCCAGGTCTGGGCGAGGGCCCGCTGTCGGAAGGCATAGAACGACACCCCTCGCCGCCCGACGACGTACTGGTCGACCCCCCAGCCCTCCTCGAGAAGGGCTTCCCGAAGCCTCTCGGACTCCCTCAGCGCGCTGGCCGAATAGGCCGCAGCCATCCCCCGGTCGGCCGTGATGACCAGGAGGGCCGCCCGTCGGACGTCGTCTCGTTCCCTCGTCACGGGATGGTCGGTGTCCGACCCCGAGACGACGGCCGTGATCGCCCTCGTGATGGCCGCGGCGTAGGGCGAGGCGGCCGTCACCCGGGCCCGCGCCTTGCCGATCCGAGACGCGGCGATCAGTTCCATCGCGTGGAAGATCTTCTCGAGCGACCGGGTGGTCTGGATCCGCTGCCGATACTGCCTCTGCTTGCCCGCCATCGGCTAGCCCCTCTTCCTCTTCACGATGCGCTCCTGCGTCTCCTCGGTGTTGGATTCGCCCGCGAGCGAGGTTGCCGTGCCCGCGTCCGCCGAGAGTGACTGCACGAAGGTCGCGAGGAAGTCGTCGACGGCCATCTCGAGTTCGGCTTCGGTTTCGGTGTCGAGTAGGCCGGTTGAGGAGATGGTCGTCAGAATGGATCCGGTGTCCCTGAGGTGATCCATCAACTGCCTCTCGAAGCGAAGAACCTCCGAAAGGGGCAGCTTGTCAAGCTTGCCCTTGGTTCCCACCCAAACGGACACCACCTGCTCCTCGATCGGTCGAGGGTCGAATTGGTTCTGCTTGAGCAGTTCCATCAGGCGTGCCCCTCGCGTCAATTGCTGCCGGGATGCGGCGTCGAGGTCAGAGGCGAACATCGCGAAGGCCTCGAGGGAGCGGTACTGGGCCAGGTCGATCTTCAGGGTTCCCGCGACCGTCTTCATGGCCTTCACCTGGGCCGCCCCCCCGACGCGGGAGACGGAGATGCCGACGTCCACCGCCGGACGTTGGTTGGCGTTGAACAGGTCGGACTTGAGGAAGATCTGCCCGTCGGTGATGGAGATGACGTTCGTCGGGATGTAGGCGGACACGTCGTTGGCCTTCGTCTCGACGATGGGGAGGCCCGTCATCGAACCTCCGCCCATCTCGTCCGAGAGTTTGGCGCAGCGTTCGAGCAGGCGGCTGTGAAGGTAGAAGACGTCTCCGGGGTAGGCCTCGCGTCCGGGGGGACGACGGAGCAGGAGGGACACGGCCCGATAGGCCTCGGCCTGCTTGGACAAATCGTCGAACACGATGAGGACGTGCTTGCCGCCGTACATCCAGTGCTGCCCGATGGCCGAGCCGGTATACGGGGCCAGGTACTTGAAACCCGCCGGGTCGGACGCGGGGGCGGCGACGATAGTCGTGTACTCGAGGGCACCGGCTTCGTCGAGCGCCTGGCGGACGCCGGCGATAGTCGAACCCTTCTGCCCGATGGCGACATAGATGCACCTGACCTGCCTGGACGGGTCGCCGCTTTGCCACTCGGCCCTTTGGTTGATCATCGTGTCGATGGCGATGGCCGTCTTCCCGGTCTGCCGATCCCCGATGATGAGTTGGCGCTGCCCGCGGCCGATGGGAATGAGCGCATCGATGGCCTTGAGCCCCGTCTGCAGCGGTTCGTGGACCGATCGACGCTTCATCACCCCGGGGGCCTGGAGCTCGAGGGCTCTTCGCGCTTCGGACTTGATCTCCCCGAGCCCGTCGATGGGGTTCGCCAACGGATCGACCACCCTCCCAAGGAACCCGTCCCCAACGGGAACGCTCAGGACCTCACCCGTCCGCTGAACGGGTTGCCCCTCCTCGATTCCCGTGAAGTCTCCGAGGATGACGACCCCGATCTCCCTGACGTCGAGGTTGAGGGCGAGCCCGAGCGTCCCGTCCCGGAAGCGAACCAGTTCGTTGGCCATAACTCCGGGCAGCCCGTCGACCTGAGCGATGCCATCGGCCGCGAGGGTCACCCTCCCGGTCTCCTCGAGGGGTGAACCTGAGGGCCTGTACGACTTGACGTAGGCGTCAAGCGCGGCCCGGATCTCCTCGGGGCTGATCGTCAGATCCGCCATGTCCTCTCTCCCGTCCTTTCTCAACTAACCAATTGGGCGCGTGCGTCGTTCAGGCGAGTCAGGAGCGTTCCGTCCACGAGCTCGTACCCGACCTGAATCCTAACCCCGCCGACGATGCTCGGGTCGACCGTCACCGCCAGCGTCATGTCCCCTCCAAATCGTTCCCTCAAGATCGACTCCAGCCGTCGACGATGATCCTCGGACAGCGGGGCCGCGACGGTCACGCGGGCAAGTCTGCGGTCCCTCCTCCCCGCGGCCGCCCGGAGATAGAACGCAAGGTTCTTCGCCAAGCGGTGTCCCCGGGTGGTCGTCGCCGCCCGGTGGATCAACGCCTTGGTCACGGGGGACACCCTCGGTCCGATGAGCGAATCGGCCAGGCGGATCCGAGCTTCGGGAATGGCGGCCCTGTTGTCTAGGGCGGAGTACAGATCGAGGTTGGCGACCAGCAGGCGCTCGATGCCGAAGAGTTCACCCTCCACGACGTCGAGGGAGCCGTCGGCCTGGGCCGAGATCAGGAGGGCCTCGACCGCGGCGTCTTCGAGGGCGTCCCCCAGATCCTCCTCATGCCACCACCGACGCGACGCGAAATCGGCGACGGCCTCCTGAACCCTGGAGTCGAGTTCGCCGAAGAGGGACGAGATGAGGGTTCCCTTGTCCGTGCCCGGCCGGGCGGGATCCGTCAAAGCCCGACGGAGGGAACCGGAGGAGTCTAGGGCGTCCACGACGGTGAACAGCCCGGCGGCGAGAAGGCGCGAATCGACCCCGGCGGCTACGGCCACCGGCTCGAAGGCCTCGATTCCGGCCTCCTGGGAAACGCG
>CAYTLH010000143.1:0-4598 GCA_964438525.1 uncultured Demequinaceae bacterium
CGCCCTGCCCAGGTCCGCGAGCGACTCCAGTTCCTCGGTGACGTCAGCGTCGCCTCGAAAAACCCTCCCGTCGGCGATAGACACGTCCTTCCACGCCTTCGCATCGACGATGAAGACTCCCGCCTCTCCCACGACGACCATGTCGACTTGTGCCCGACGACTACCCGGCCATCCCCGATCCGGCAGCAGGTGGTAGCCGGCCGGTGTGAGACAGGCGAGCAAAGCCGCCATCCGACTTTCCGTCGTCGCCGCTAGGCCGTATCGGGCGGAAGCATCACGCGCCCGCGCGGCCGCCGCCTCGTACTCTTCCGCCAGAGCCGCCTGCCGTTTGGCCTCGTCACGGGCGGAATCCCCAGCCCCCATGTGCGCACCTCCGCTGCCATCGTATAGCCTGAGCCGATCGACGCTAGGGCGGGGGAACCCCGTGACCGACTTTTCTCCTCTGGTAGACCTCGGCCCGGTGCCCCGAGCATCGTCCGCCTGTGCTGCCCGTGACTCGGATGGTAGACCTTCGGCGAGGCCCCTACCCGGCGGCGGATTTGTCCCGGGCGTGGCTGATCGCGAGGAAGACGATCCCTCCGACCGCCCCGGCGAGCGCCAGATACCCGCCGACGTGGGGCGAGTACTGCTCCTGCAGGTACAAGGCGAACACCACGAGCGTCAGCGGGCAGGCGACGGCGAGCAAGGCGATCGCCCCGGCCCTCAGGCGTACGAACGTGAGGACCATGACCGCGACCGCCAGCGAGGGAAGGAAGACCCTCAAGAAGGCCATCACCTGCCCCGGGGGGGAATAGGTGCGGTGGAAGCACCCCCAGTCCAAACAGAAGGTGAAGGTCGCCTGGGGAAGAAACGGGCCGACGGCGAGGGCGCCGGCGGCGACGACCGCGGCGATGTCGAAGAATCCGAGCCTCGGCTTGCTGTCCATTCCCTCTTCCTCGGCGGACCTCGCCCGTGAACGTTTGGACTCGGTCCGCCCTCGACTTCGGCGATACCGACGCCTGGTATTCAGCGTAGCGGGCGGGGCTGGAATCTCATCCGAGTGACAACTCGTCCGAACTTCATCGAGCATCGAACCACCGCGAGTGCCAGGATTAAGGCCATAGGAGACGAAACCGCTGGGATCGTGGCCGCGATCGTGGCCGTTGCCTCGGTTTGGGTGGCGTGGTGGGGAGCCACCCCACGAAGGACCCGGAGACTGCGGGACAAGGTGCAAATCTTGGCCGCACTACCGCCCGACAGTACGGAGAGGGAGCGTCTGCTCAAGCACGTCGATCGGATGGTCAAAGACGAGATCGATGATGATCGGACGGACGATCTTGTCGCGAGGATTTCGGGCATTGTGGGCTTCTGTGGTGCGAATTGGATACTCCTGTCTATCGCCTTGGACAACGGGGGGTGGTGGTGGGTGTATGCGGTTATTGTCAGCGTCGGAACGGTCGTTCTCCTGGTTGCCGTGGTGATCTCCCTTCGGAAATGGTGGCGCCGTCGCTCGCGCGAACCGGAGAGGGAATAGCGAGGGTTTCCGATGGAAGACGGGGAAAGCGCCGTGAGGCGCCGGTCGACCGGGACGAAGGCTCCGTGCTCGCGGTCACACAGCGTCGGAGACCTAAGCGACAGGGCCCCGCTCAGGGCTCCTCGTATAGCGGGATCTCGAGGGTCCCCCCGTCGGTGACCGGGCGATCGCCGAGCGGCTCGTCGAGCCTGAAGCTGACGACCTCCACCTCGCGGTCGTCGCATCGGTGCATCTCGGAGCCCGGCTCCGTCTCGTATCCGACGATCCAGTTCGGAAGGCTGCCGCCGTCCGGGTGGCGGCTGTCCCACCAGGCCAGGAAGGTCGGGAGGGCGACGAGGCAGAACAGTATCCCGACGGCCGCGAGGATGAAGGCTCGCGTCGGTCACTTGAATCGACGGGGCCCCGCGGGGTTCGCAGCAGCCGATTCCATGATCCGATCCCTGGTCCTTTACTGAACGATCTTTACTGATCGACGTGGAACGGGTCGTCGGGGTCGACGTCGGGCTGGCCGTCGGGCGCCTGCCCGAGACGCTTGGCACTCGGGTAGCGGTCCCAGGGAGCCTCGGGAGGCGGGGGAGGGGTCCAGGGGCTCATGGGGGGCGTCCAATGCCGGGAGGCGGCAGCGTGGCGGTGGGATCGGGCCAGGCCCAGGGCGAGAAGGGTGATTCCGCCAACGATTCCGAGGGCCATGACGTAGGCGCCCACGCCTACGGTGGAGGAGTCGCTCGCGCCGATGTCTGCCATACGGCTGAACACCAGCAGGCCGGCCAAGGCGAGGGTGACGATCGCCCCAATCCTGTAGTGCTTGATCGCCAGCCATATCGTCGCCACCGATGTGACGAGCCCGATTATCCCTCCGTCCATGAGCAGGAAACTGCGAGTGAACCCCAAGCCGTAGGGGTAGTCGACGATCCGGAACGGCAGGAAGAGTCCAGCGAGGACGAGGAGCGCCGCGGCGATGGCGCCCAAGTCGAGCCAACCGAGAGTCCTGTCCTCCACCTGTCCTCCCTTCGGGTCACCTAGGGTCGATGCGCGTCGGTCCGGGTTTCGCCCTACTGAACGATGCGGAACGGGTCGTCGGGGTCGACGGTGGGACGGCCCGTCGACGCGTGGAAGCCTTTCGGGGGCGGGGGAGGGGTTACCGGGGGCGGGGGAGGGGTCCACGCCTGAGGGGCCGGGACGCCACGGTCGGGGGCGGCGAGGGCGATCGCGTGGCAGACGATCCCCCCGACAATCCCGGCGAGCATCACGTACACGCCGAGGCCGAGCGAGACGTATTCGGTGGTGACGACGTCTTGCAGGTTCCATAGGACGAGCAGGCCGGCCCCGGCGAGGCAGGCGATCGCCCCGACGCTCTTACGCTTGGTCGTGAACGCGATGGCCGCCCCTCCCGCGAGGACCGCGAGGAACCCGCCATCCAAATCCAGGAAATTGGCGGTCGTCGAAAAACCGAAGTCGAAATCGAGGACCCAGAACGGGAAAAACGAGCCGACGATGAGGAGGCCCGACGCGGCGATGGCGCCGACATCGAGCGAGCCGAGTGGCTGGTCGTTCATGGTGTCCCCTTATGCGGCCGAGCCGAAAGCTCCGGGCTAGGAGTCGTGGGCGGCGAGTTCGAGGATACCGCCCACGCGGCTGGGTGCGCCGCCGCCGTCGGTCCGGGCGATCACCAGGGGCCGCCGAGGGATCGAGCACACCGGCCCGATCGACACGGCCTCCCCGGTCAGCAGGTCCGTGCCCTCGATCCTCTCGCCCAGGTCGACGTTCCCGGCGCGGCCGTTGAGGTTCAGGATCGCGACGTGGTGCGGTTTACCGGCCCAGTCGATGCGGGCCACCCCCCGCGTCACCTCGGCGACCTGGAACCCCGTCCCGGCGTCCTTGACCGTGCGTGCCGCCCTCAGCGCCCCGGAGAAGAAGCGCCGGAACTCGGGGTCGCCGTCGTCCCACGGGAACGGCGACCGGTCGTATAGCGAGGCCTGTTCGGCGAGCCCCACCTCCTGGCCCGCGGACAGCATGAACGCCCCGGGCAGGAGCATCGAGAACACCGTCCAGGCGCGCAGGACGGCCGGGCCCGGCACGACGCCGGCGAAGCGCGGCAGGTCGTGGTTTTCCAGGAAGCGGAGCTTGACCGCGCCCGTCGGGTAGGCGTCCATCTGCTTGTCGAGGAAGCGGAGGTAGTCGCCCAGGCCGATCTCGCCGCGCCCGTACCCCGAAAGGACCTCGTACCCGTCGAAGTCGTACGTCAGGTCGAACACCTCGCTGAGCTCGCCGGCCGTGAGGACGGGGGCGCCCTCGTCCCGGAGGAACCGGACATAGAAGGGCGGGAACGACTCGGCGATCAGGAGGACGTCGCGGTCGCCGAAACTCGCCCGAACCTCCCGCCAGAAGTCGAGCGGGAGCATCCCCGCGACGTCGCACCGGAACCCGTCGACCCCGAGTTCCACCCACCTCCCGAGGACGGCGATCAGTTCGGCCCGAACGTCGTCCCGCGTCCAATCGAGGTCGTAGATGTCCGTCCAATCCTCGAACCGGCGCGTCAATCCTTGGTCGTCGGTCAGGAACCACTCCGGGTGCTCGGTGACCCATCCCGCGTCACACGCCAGGTGGTTGAAGACGACGTCCATGATGACGCGCAGGCCGGTGGCGTGGGCCGTCTCGACCAGGGCGACGACGTCGTCGATGCTGCCGAGTTCGGGCCGGACGGCGGCGTAGTCGCGGATGGCGTACAGGCTGCCGTCCCCGCCCTTCCTGTTCTTCACCCCGAGGGGGTAGACGGGCTGAAGGTAGAGGACGTCGATGCCGAGATCGACCAGCGACGGGATCGCCTCGGTGATCTCCGCGATCGTGCCCTTCTCGCCGAAGTTCCTCGCCGCGACCTCGTAGACGACGAGGGTGTCGACCGGTGTCGCCATCGCCGCCTCCTGAAGACCCTTACTCGACGTTGACGAGCGAGTCCTCGGGGTCGGTCTCGCGGAGGCCGGCGGGCGATGGGTCATACCCGCGGGTCTCCTGCGGTTCCCAAGCCTCGGATGGTTGGGCGGCGAGACGGGCCCGGATCAGGCGGACGGCGAGCAGGGCGAGACCC
>CAYTLH010000144.1:0-3774 GCA_964438525.1 uncultured Demequinaceae bacterium
CTCCTCTGGGTCGTCGAGACCTGCGAGGTCAGAGCCGCGACACTCGCGAAGGTCATCCCCACCCCGGCCATGGCCATGCTCGCCGCGAGCGATCCGGAGAGATCGAGCCCGGAGCCGACCATCACGAGGGTGGTGGCGAGGGCGACGACGGCGTTGGCGACGCCTGCGACGATGAGGGCGGCGGTCAGGCGGGCGTGCCTGCCGACGACGCTCGACTCGATCATCTCTGCTCGACCGGTCTCCTCGTCGAGCCGGGTATGCCGGACGACCGCCTGGCTGCTCATGATCGCGACGAGCACCCCGAGGACGAGGAAGGACTCGACCCAGCTCATGGCCCCAAGGCTCGTCCCGGAGGCCGGGCCGTCGAAGATCCGCGACATGACGTTCTCCGCCCCGAAGCTGGCGCCCGCGTACCGTTGGGCCTCGTCCACGTAGAGGGCGACCTCGGCGGAGATGACCCCATAGATGAGGCCCGCGATGGCGACAAGCCACACGCTCAGGAGGATCCGGTCCCGACGCAGGGCGAGACGGACGAGGCGGGCGGTACCGGTCCATGCGGTCACGGCCGCCCCCCGCCCCGCTTCGATTGACCGTCTCTTTTGCCTTTTCCGTTGCCGTTCCCGCCCAGGGTTGCGAGTTCGTCGCCGTAGTGCCGGAGGAACAGGTCCTCCAGGGTCGGGGGCGTGGAGGTGAGGCTCAGGATGCCGAATCCCGCCAGGCGCTCCATGACGGGGCCCAAGCGGTCGCCGTCCACCTCGAACTCGGCGCCTTCGGCGTCGGTGACGAGGTCGTGCACCCCGGCCATGCGGCCGAGTCCCGTGATCGGGCGGGCCGTGTGGACGTGGACGGAGGTACGGGTCAGGTGACGCATCTCGTCGAGCGACCCCGTCTCCACGATGCGCCCCAGCCGAATGATGCTCACCCGGTCGCACAGGGCCTCCGCCTCGGCGAGTATGTGGCTGGAGAGGAGGACGGTACGACCATCGGCGGTTCGCTCACGCACGACCTCCTGGAAGACGGTCTCCATGAGGGGGTCGAGGCCGGAGGTCGGCTCGTCCAGCAGGTAGAGCTCGACGTCGGAGGCGAAGGCGGCGACGATCGCGACCTTCTGCCGGTTGCCCTTGGAGTAGCTGGAGCAGCGCTTGCTGGGGTCCAGTTGGAAACGCTCGAGGAGCTCGTCGCGGAGCCGGATATCGAGACCACCGCGCAGGCTCGCGAGGAGGTCGATGGCCTCCCCGCCGCTGAGGCTCGGCCAGAGGTTGACGTCGCCGGGGACGTAGGCGAGCCTCCGGTGGAGGGCGACGGCGTCGTGCCAGGGGTCGCCGTCGAGCAGGCGCACCTCACCGGCGTCCTTGCGGAGCAGGCCTAAAAGAACTCGGATGGTCGTGGACTTCCCCGACCCGTTCGGGCCGAGGAAGCCGTGAATCTCGCCCGTCTTCACCGACAGGTCCAAGCCGTCCAGGGCCAGCGTCGTCCCATAGTGCTTGACCAGGCCCATGGTGGTGATCGCCTCTGCCATCGCCTTCTCCATCCTTCGTACGACCTCCCCGACCTCCGCCACCACAGCAAAGCCGGTCGTGACTGACAGTCACTATCAACTGACGGTAACTTCTTTGAGAGTAACTGTCAAGTGCGCGTGACTGTCACTTATGTTAACCTGGGTCCATGAGTGAGGGCAGCCGTACCGAACCCGCCCCAGGCCTCCGGGAGCGGAAGCGGCTTACCGCCATGCGCCGGATCCAGGAGGTCGCCCTAGACCTGTTCGAGCAGGACGGATTCGGGAAGGTGACCATCGAACGGATCGCCCAGGCGGCCGACGTATCCCCCAGTTCGGTGTACCGGTACTTCGGGACCAAGGAACAGATTGTCCTGTGGGACGAATACGATCCCATGTGGATCGACCAGCTCTTCGAGGAGATCAAGACCCAACCCCCATTCGTCGCCCTTCGGCACGCAGCCGAAGTCCTCATCATCGGCCCCCTGTCCACCGACGAGGAGTACGTTCGGCGCCTCACCCGGCTCATTATGGAGGAGCCCTCCATCGAGGCGGCGTCCGCCCTCGCATATTACGAGGCGGCCGAACTCATCGGGAACACCCTGAGCGAGGCCCTCGGCCGTGAGCACGGGGATCTCGACATCCAGTTGCTTTCCCATGCTCTCGTCGGGGCGGTGACCGGCGCGATCCACCACTGGTACGAGAGCGGGTTCGCCACCCCGATCGCATCGGTACTCCAGCGGGCTCTCGACGGACTCGAGCGGGGATTCGCCATCCCCGACTGAGGACCTCCGGCTTCGCCTGGCCTCATCGGAAGTCCGGAACCTCCAGGGCGACGTCGAAGGGGACCCCCTCGTCCAGGCCTTCCGCCTCCCGGACGCTCCGTTTGACCGGCAGGACGTATGACTCCAGCCGGCGGTCGGGGAAGATCGACGTCTCCCATCGGCTCCGACCGACCGTCACCACCACCCGCACGGCATGAAAACCCCGCTGGGGCCCCGTTTGACATACCGAACGTTCGTGCTATCTTGATAACCGATCGTTCGTGCTATTTAAGTAGTGGCACGTAAGACCCGTGAACGACGAAAGGAAACCACATGTCCGACGCCTCGATCGCAGGGAGGCGCCCCCGTGCCCTTGACCTCCGCGGTCAAGTTGCCCCACCTCGACAAGCATCGCCAGCCAAGCCCGGTTTCCTCTGCCGTTTGCGTACGATGGGGAGAGTCAACCTCCGCGGCATGGCGATCGACATCACCCCCGTGGAGATCCAGGAGGACCTCGACTACGGGCGGGACTGATGCCGGAAGCCGGGCAGGCGACTCACAAGGGCCAGCAGACGCGGGAGGAGATCCTGCGGGCGGCCCTCGGTTTCGCGTGCACCGTCGGCCTTGACGGGATGTCCATCGGAGCCCTGGCAGAGAAGACCGGCCTGTCCAAGAGCGGGCTCTACGCCCACTTCGAATCCAAGGAAGCTCTCCAGTGCGCCGTCCTCGATACGGCGGCGGACATGTTCACCGACTTGGTCCTCCGTCCCGCGATCCAGGAACCCCGTGGGCTGCCGAGGATCGAGAGGCTCTTCGACCTCTGGGTCGACTGGAAAGATGAGACCTTCGGCGGGGGGTGTCCCATCATCGCCGCGGCTACGGACTTCGACGACCGCCCAGGCGCCATACACGACAAGGTCAAGCACTACATCGACGAGATGATCGGCGTCATCGCCCGGGCCGCGGAGATCGCGGTCGAGGAGGGACATATCGACAAGGGCTTGGACATCCGGCAATTCGCCTACGAGTTCTGGGGGCTGCTGCTGGCCCAGCAGCACTACCACCGCCTCCTACAACACGGCGACGCGAACCTGCTGGCCAAGCGGGCGTTCGACAGCCTGGTCGAGCGGGCCGCTCACCCAAGCAGTCTGAGTTAGAGGTATCTGAGATTGGCCGACGACGGCTCGGAAAGTGGGCCAGGTGGGACTCGAACCCACGACCGGCGGATTATGAGTCCGCTGCTCTAACCGGCTGAGCTACTGGCCCTGCGCGAGCCAGCGTACGCGATCGACGGGAGCGGCTGCCAGCGCGGTCGACCGGCGCCCCCATGCGGCCGATCCCCACCGCTTCATCCCAGCGCCTTCGAGCCGCACGATCCTGTAACATGAGGGGTCGCGATCCCGCGTAGCTCAATTGGCAGAGCATCTGACTGTTAATCAGAGGGTTACTGGTTCGAGTCCAGTCGCGGGAGCCACCTCCGCCCCAAGCGCCCCCCAGCATCCGCCTAGGCGGACT
>CAYTLH010000145.1:0-3359 GCA_964438525.1 uncultured Demequinaceae bacterium
ACCAGTCGGATAGGCCCATGTCGAGAAAATCCATCACGGTCCAAGCCTAGCCCAGGGACGCCCGGCACCTCTGGCAGGATGGAGGCGTGAGCGAGGAAGACTCATCGGCCGATGGCGGCCCGGACACGCGGCTCCTTGCCCCGTCGGCCGCGCTGATCCGGCTGGCCGAGGCGTGTGGGATCACGGCCACGTACACCGGCTGGGACGGACGGGAGCACCGATGCTCGTCCGTGGCCATCCGAGGCGCCCTCGCCGCCATGGGGATCTCCCCGCCGGATGACGCGACCTGCCAGAAAGAATACGACCGACTGGCCGCCGAGGAAGCCCTGCGCACGCTTCCCCCCGTGGTCGTCACGAGGGAACACCAGCCGGTCGACATCCCCGTCCACGCCCCCAAGGGCCTGAGCCCGACCGCCGCCCTCCACCTGGAGTCCGGGGGAGTCCTGACCCCCGAAGCCGCCCCGCCCTCGCCCTCCGCCTCCGAAAGCGGCCGTCGCGTCCTCGACACGATCATCCTCCGTCTCGGCCCCCTGCCGAGCGGCTACCACACGCTCGAGGTGACCCTGTCGGGCTCGTCCCCGACCACCTGCCCCGTCATCGTCGCACCCGAACGACTCGAGTCGCCCCGGTTCCATCGGCGACCCTGGGGAATGATGGCCCACCTCCCGTCCATACGTTCCGCGGAATCATGGGGGATTGGGGACCTGGCAGACCTGAGAGACCTGGCGATCCTGGGCTCCTTCGCCGGGGCGGATTTCGTGGCGGTGACCCCCCTGTGTGCCGCCGAACCCGTGCCACCGCTCACCCCCTCCCCCTACCTGCCGACGACGCGCCTATTCGCCAACCCCCCCTTCATCCGCGTCGAAGACATCCCGGAGGTCGCCTACCTGGACGCCACGGACCGATCGCTCATCACCTGGCTCGGAGAGGCCCCCCGCGACTCCTGCCGCAACCGGCGCCTCCTCGACCGGGATTCGGCCTGGACCGCGAAGAAGTCCGCCCTCGAGGAGGTGTTCAAGACCCCGCTGACTGCGGCCAGGAAGGCCCAGTTCGAAGCCTTCCGGCGCGATCATGACGCGCTTGAGGATTTCGCGACCTGGTGCGCGATCGCGGAAAGCCAGGCCGAGGAGGGACGGACCGAACCGTGGTCGGCCAGCCTCGCCCATTCGGATTCCCCGGGTGTGGCGCGATTCCGCGAGGAGCACGCCGACCGGGTCCTCTTCTACGAGTGGCTTCAGTGGGTGGCCGACGAGCAGCGACGGGAAGCCCAGTCGAAGGCCCTGGAAACGGGGATGCAGATCGGGATCATGACGGACCTCGCGGTCGGCGTGAACCCTACGGGCGCGGAGGCGTGGATGTTCGGGGACGTGCTCGCCCACGGCGTGGGTGTCGGCGCCCCACCCGACATGTACAACCAACTCGGGCAGAACTGGTCCCAGCCGCCCTGGCAGCCCCGGGCCCTGCGGGACGCCGCATACGCCCCGTTCCGCGACGTCGTCAGGGCCACCCTTCGGCATGCGGGCGCCATTCGCGTCGATCACATCCTCGGGCTTTTTCGGCTGTGGTGGGTGCCGGACGGGTGCCGGCCCGAGGACGGGGTATATGTCCAGTACGATCACGAGGCCCTGGTCGGGATACTGGTCCTCGAGGCCCAACGGGCCGGGGCAATCGTCATCGGTGAGGACCTCGGGACCGTCGAGCCCGGCGTCGGCGAATACCTGAACTCGAGGGGGATCCTCGGGACGACGATCATGTGGTTCGAGATGGAGGGGGACAACCGGCCGAGGCTTCCACGGGACTATCGGCCTCACACCCTCGCCTCCGTCACGGTGCACGATCTCCCGCCGACCGCCGCCTACCTCGCGGGCGAACACGTCAACCTACGGGAACGGCTTGGTCTCCTGTCCGGGCCGGTCGACGAGATCCGTGCGGAGGCGGAGGCGGAGAGGGCCGGAATGGTGAGCATGCTCATCGACCAAGGCTGGCTTGCGGCCGGCGCGGCCGACGACGTCGAGGCGGTCTTCCTAGGTTTGCATCGAGCGCTCGCCGCATCCCCATGCGCCCTCATCGGGGTGTCGGTACCCGACCTCGTCAGGGACGTCCGCACCCTCAATCAGCCCGGGACCGATACCGAGTACCCCAACTGGAAGATCCCGCTCTGCGACGGACACGGGGCGCCCGTCCTGCTCGATGCCCTGTTCGATCACCCCGGCGCCCAGGCGGTTCTTCGGATCCTGGCCGAACGGGATCTCACCTCCCCCGGCGGCGATGACGCTGGGAAAATGACCTGAGGGCTCGCAGGAAGTCCACCCTCCTGAAATCCGGCCAATAGGCGTCACAGAAGTAGTACTCGCTGTGGGCGCTCTGCCACATGAGGAAGCCGCTGAGACGCTGTTCCCCCGACGTCCTGATCACGAGATCCGGGTCGGGCTGTCCCGTGGTGTACAGGTGACGGGCAATGCTCTCCATCGACAGGTCCCGGGCGACGTCGTCGAGCGACCGTCCGTCCTCGGCATTCGTCAGCAGAAACGACCGGACGGCGTCGACGATCTCCGTCCGCCCGCCATAGGCAACCGCGATGTTGACGTGGAGCCCCCGCCCGGGATCGGACGCGGCGGCCTTGAGCCTGTCGGCCACGTCCGAGGGAAGGAGGTCGAGGTTGCCCACGAGTTGGAGGCGCCATCGACCGTCCCGGGCGAGCCCGTCGACCGCGCCGACGATGATCTCCAGCAGAGGCCGAAGCTCCGCCTCTTCCCGCTGAAGGTTGTCCGTCGACAGCATCCACAACGTGACGACCTGGACCCCGACCTCCTCGGACCACTCCAGGAGCTCCGTGATCCGATCGGCCCCCCTGCGGTGGCCCTCGGCGGCGGTCGCCCCAGACTGCTTCGCCCAACGGCGATTCCCGTCCAGGATGACCCCCACGTGTCGAGGAAGCCGACCCGAAGTCTTGAGGGAATGAAGCAGACGCCCCTCGTACGCCCGATACAGCGGCGCGGTCAACCTCATGCACATCCCCTTCGACATTGACGACGGATACAAACCGGGCACCACCGTATCCGACCAAAGAAGCCTACGGTATCGTAGGTTCATGACGATGACGGACGTTCGGCCAACCGAGACACGCAACGAGGGGACCCCCGATAAGCCCCTCATGAGGGGGTGGCTCCACCTCGGAACGGCCCCCGTCGCCCTGCTCGCCGGCCTCGTCCTCGTCGCCATGGGCCCGACCCTCGCCGGCCGACTGACCGCCGCCGTCTTCACGCTCACCGCCGTCCTGCTCTTCGGCATGTCGGCGGTCTACCATCGGGGCAACTGGACGACCGGAATCCGAGGCGTCCTCCGGAGGATCGACCACG
>CAYTLH010000146.1:0-3715 GCA_964438525.1 uncultured Demequinaceae bacterium
GGCCGTCGTCGTCGTCGACGGGCGGGGCATTCGGGCCTCCGGAACGGTGTCGGCCGTCTTTCCCGGGCGGCTCGAGGTGGCTGTCGGATCCCTCTCCAGGGACGACGACCGTCCCGTCGTCCTCGTCCAGGCCCTCGCGAAGGGGGGACGGGACGAGGCCGCCGTCGAGGCGGTGACCGAGCTCGGGGCGACCGGGGTGATCCCATGGCAGGCGTCCCGGTGCGTGGTCAAGTGGGCGGGGAAGAAGGCCCAGGCCGGACGGGACCGGTGGGCCGCGATTGCGGTTGCCGCGACGAAGGTGGCGCGGCGGGCTCGGGTGCCTGAGGTGTCGGACCCCGTACCGACCGCGGGACTCGCGCCGCTGGTGGACAAGGCCGTATCCCGGGGTGCCCTCGTTTTGCTCCTCGACGAGGCGGCGACGGTCGGGATCCGGGAGAGAGTCGACCCCGTCGGACCCGGCGGCGAAGTCTGGGTTCTGGTCGGCCCGGAGGGCAGCATCGCACCCGAGGAGGCCGCCCTCCTGGCCGAGGCGGGGGCCCTCCCCACCCTCCTCGGTCCATACATCCTCCGGTCCGGAACCGCCGGGCCGGCCGCCATCGCCGCCGTCAAGGCCCTCTCCGGCGACTGGACCCCTCCCCAGGGGGCGTCGGGCGCCTTAGGCTAGGGGCATGAACGACACCGAGTGCGTATTCTGCAAGATCATCGCCGGCGATATCCCCGCCGAGTTCGTGTACGAGTCCGAGACCGTCGTCGCTTTCCGGGACATCGCCCCACAAGCCCCGACGCACGTCCTCGTGACCCCCCGCCAGCATCTTGCGGACGTCACCGACCTAGCCGCGGCCGCGCCGGACGTGCTCGTCGAGATCATCGACGTGGCCCAGAGGATCGCGGACGACGAATGCGGCGGCCAGTTCAGGCTGATCTTCAACACGGGGCCCCGGGCGGGGCAGTCCGTCTATCACGTCCACGGCCATGTCATCGGGGGTGCCGACCTCGGGTGGAGTCCTGCGTGACGGAATCCCGCGTGGTGGTCATCGAG
Source organism: uncultured Demequinaceae bacterium (assembly GCA_964438525.1). Lineage (GTDB taxonomy): Bacteria > Actinomycetota > Actinomycetes > Actinomycetales > Demequinaceae > JAFGBM01. The sequence goes on from CAYTLH010000146.1 coordinate 1,040, forward strand.
GATTCCTCCCTCATGCCCGCCCTCACCGGGACGGACGACGTCGTCATCAAGGAGCTGGAGCGCGCATTCCCCGAGGTCGACGTCCACGTTCGCGGCAATCGGATCTCGCTCAAGGGCGACGACGGGGAGGTTGCCCGGGCCGCCGACGCGGTGGAGGCGCTTCGGGCCCTCGTCGAGGCTGGGGTGGAGATGACGTCCGACATCGCCCGGCGAAGCATCGGCATGCTCGACGCCTCCGAGCCCGAATCCGTCGCGATCCTCTCCCGATCCATCCTCTCCGCCAGGGGGAAGACGATCCGCCCGAAGACGAAGAACCAGGCCGCGTATGTCAACACGATGGAATCCCATACCGTCACCTTCGCCATCGGCCCGGCGGGGACGGGCAAGACCTACCTCGCCGTCGCCCTCGCGGTGGCCGCGCTCCAGGCGAAGAGGGTGACGCGCATCGTCCTCACCCGACCCGCCGTCGAGGCGGGTGAGAAGCTCGGCTTCCTGCCCGGGACGCTGTCCGAGAAGATAGATCCGTACTTGAGACCGTTGTACGACGCCCTCCATGACATGGTCGCCCCGGAGTCGATCCCCCGGCTCATCGAGTCGGGCACGATCGAGGTGGCCCCCCTCGCCTACATGCGCGGGCGCACCCTCAACGACGCCTTCGTCATCCTCGACGAGGCCCAGAACACGACCCGGGAGCAGATGAAGATGTTTCTGACCAGGTTGGGGTTCGGCTCCCGGATGGTCGTGACGGGGGACATCACCCAGATGGATCTTCCCCCCGGCATGGACTCCGGACTGGTCGTCGCCCGGGAGATCCTGGGCGGCATCGACGACATCGCCGTGTGTCTGTTGGCGGCCGAGGACGTGGTGAGGCACCGGCTCGTGAGCGACATCATCACCGCCTACGCCTCGGACGACGCCAAGCGCGGGGTCCGGGAGCCGTCGTACCGGCCCAAGAAAGGCAGCCATGATTGAGATCGCCGACGAGAGCGGGCAGGGGATCGATCCCGAGCCGTACATAAGGCTCGCCGCCCGGGTGTTGACCCAGATGTGGCTGGGGGATCGCGTGGCGCTAGAGATCCTGTTCGCGGACGAGGCGACCATGGCGGAGCTCAACCGGGAGTGGATGGGAGAGGAGGGGCCGACCGACGTGCTGTCCTTTCCCATGGACGAGCTTCGTCCGGGGGAGGAGGGCTCGCCGACGGAGGATGGGGTGCTGGGGGACGTCGTCGTCTGCCCGGCCGTCGCGGCCAAGCAGGCCACCCAGGCCGGCCATTCGGTCGAGCGGGAGATGGGGCTTCTCGTCGTCCACGGCATCCTCCACCTCCTGGGTTACGACCACGCGACCGTCGTCGAGGAGAAGGAGATGTCCGCCCTTCAGGATGAACTCCTCGACGGTTTCCCCGACTCATGAGCGTGGCCTTCGTGGTGTGGCTGGCCATCGTGGGTGGGGCGGCGGTCGTGGGGGCGGCCTCGCTCCATGCCCTCGTCGCGGCCTTCGAGCAACTTCCGGTCGCCGAGGAGAGGCGCCTCGCCGAGAAGAGGAGGCCCGACGGCAGGCGCACGATCACGGCCTGGTTCGCGACGGACGTGGGGGAGACCCAGAATTCCGCGGCCATCGCGTCCTCGATCGAGGAGGCGGTCGCCCTGGTGTGCTGGTCGTTCATCGCCGCCGAGGCGGGAGACGCGATCGAGATGCGGCTGGTGTGGGTCATCGTCTCCGCGGCGCTGATCGCCGCCGGGATATCCCTCCTCATCCTTCGGGCCCTTCCGAGGCGCGTCGGGCGCTCGTACCCCCTCGGGACGGTCCGGGCCGTCGCGCCCATCGCCGCCCTGGGGATCGTCGCGGTCGCCCCGCTCAAGGCCATCGTGCCCGCCCTCCGCCTTCCTCCGCTCGCCGAACCGAGCGACATCGTCGAGCAGGCCCGCGAGGCGCTTGAGGAGGACGACGTCGAGATGCTCAAGTCCATCGTCGGGCTCGGAGAGACGTTGGTTCGGGAGGTCATGGTGCCCCGCACGGACATGGTGACCCTCGAATCGGGTACCTCGGTGGAGGCGGCCGTCAAGTTGTTTCTCAGGTCGGGCCGATCGCGGCTGCCCGTCGTCGGCGATGGGGTGGACGACTTGGTCGGCATCCTCTACCTCAAGGACCTGCTCGCGGCGACGTGGGAGAAGCCGGGCGGGCTGAGCGCAGACATCGACCCGCTCGTTCGTCAGCCGTTTTTTGTGCCCGAGTCCATCAAGGTGGACGACCTGCTTCGGTCGATGCAGAGGGAGGCCGTGCACATCGCGATCGTCGTGGACGAGTTCGGCGGGGTGGCCGGGCTCGTGACCATCGAGGACACCCTGGAAGAGATCGTCGGTGAGCTGGTGGACGAGCACGACGCGATGCCGCCGGAGCCGAGGGAGCTCCCGGGCGGGGCGTTTCAGGTGCCGGCGAGGATGCCGCTCGACGAGTTGGGCGAGTTGTTCGGGATCGCGATCGACGACGAGGACGTGGAGACCACCGCGGGGCTGTTGACGAAGGCGCTCGGGCGGATGCCGGTCGAGGGGGCGGAGGCGAGGACGCATGGGTTATTGCTGAAGGCGGCGGGCACCATGGGGAGGAGGAAGAGGTTGGCCTGGGTGGTCGCGTCGCGGGCCGATGCCGAGGTGGATTCGGGTGGTTAGCGGTGAGGT